>CAZZDX010000043.1:0-14717 GCA_964653185.1 uncultured Bacteroidales bacterium | reverse complement strand
AAATTATTATTTCTGTTTCTAAACCACACGATACAATCGTGCGGGAGCGGGTAATATGATTTGTCATTTAGCTTCGTTGTCATTTGTTGTCATTTGGCTTCGCCGTCATTTATTATTAATGACTATTAATGACTATTAATGACTATTAATGACTATTAATGACTATTAATGACTATCAATGACTACTAATGACTATATGTTAAAATTATAATTGTTTTCAGGCAACTGCCTGATAAATTATCTCAAATTATTACGAAGCAGAGTATATATTTATACAATTTTCTAAAATATATCGGACAATAGTGATTTTATTCAGGATATTCAACTCTAAGATGATAAATATTCATCAGTTGTTTTTTTAATATTTTTTTAATTGTCGTAATATCTCTGAAAGTTATATCTGAATTAACAAATTGCTTTTGTTCAATTTGATTATCAATAATTTTTTCAACTAAATTATTAATAGATTGCTCGTCAGGATTTTTCAAGCTTCTTGAAGCAGCTTCAACAGAGTCAGCCATCATTAACACCGCAGATTCTTTTGAATACGGGATAGGTCCCGGATAAGTAAAAATATTTTCATCAACAGATTTATCCGGATGCTCTTTTAAATACATAGAATAAAAATAGTATGCTTTAGTAGTTCCGTGATGTGTTCTGATAAAATCAATAATTTTTTCAGGCAGTTTATATTTCTTTGCTTTTTTTATACCTTTTGTAATATGGCTTATAATAATTTCAGCACTCTCTTCATAAGAAAGTTCATTATGAGGATTAATTCCTGTTATCTGATTTTCGGTAAAATACAACGGCATATCAATTTTTCCAATATCATGATACATTGCACCGGTTCTTGCCAGCAGAGTATTGCCTCCTATTTGAAAAATAACTTCTTCAGATAAATTTGCAACTTGTATGGAATGTTGAAATGTGCCAGGCGCATTTGTTGCAAGTTTTCGTAACAACTTGGTATTAGTATCTGATAGTTCCATTAGTGAAATGTCAGTAAGAAGTCCAAAAGTTTTTTCAAATATAAATATCAAAGGAAATGAAAATAAAGTTAATGCTGCATTACCTGCAAACCATCCAAAGTTAGTAATATCAATATCTTTAAAACTTCCATTTACAACTAAAAACATACATAAATATACCAGTGAATATGTTATAAAGATAAAAAAAGATGTCAGGAAAAATTGTGATCTTTTTCGCAAATTGACTAAACTAATTATTGCAACTATGCCTGCTATGAGCTGCAAAAAAACAAACTCAAAACTGTTTGGAACTAAAAATCCAATTAATATTATTGTTATAACATGTATAAATAAAGCAAGATTTTCGTCATAAAAAGCACGAATTATTATAGGAACAAGACATATAGGGACAAGATAAAGATATTTGATATCATATTTTACTACAACACTCGTTATAAAAATCATCAAAAGAATAGATAATAATATAAGAAATATTTTCTTGTTACTTGAAAAAATATCTTTTCTGAAAAATGCAAGAAATAATATTAATACTGCTATTGAGATACAGACAAGTATTGCTTGCCCTATCAATATAAAGTCATATTTTGAGGACGGGCCCAATTGCTTTTTATATTCATCTTTAAATGATAATAATACTAAATTTTTTTCATGAGTAATAAGGTCTCCTTTTGAAATAATTTTTTCTCCTCTTTGCACCATTCCTCTTGTTAAAGAAATATTATCTAAAATTAATTTCCTTTCATTATTTGTTGTCTCAACATCAAATAATACATTATGTATTAAAGAATTTTGAATAACAGACAATAAAACAGACCTGTCAATTTTTCTATCAGAATTGCTTAATTCATTATGGATATATTTATTAGCTTTATTAACAGTAAAAAAATCAGATATATTTTTTTCTTCCCCAACATTATTATTTTTTATAACTATAATATGTTTATCATTACTTTTTTTAACTATATCTGCAATAGAATCGTTAAGTTTAATAATACCTTTATTATATATTATATCAAACAAAGCATAACACAACCTGATATTTTCATCTTTTATTCTTTTATTTTTTATACTTTTTCTTTTTGAAGCATATTTTAGTCCCCATTCTTTATCAAATTTATCAATAAGTTCTGCTCTTTTTTTATTATAAATGTTTGTGTCATATCTAAAATATGGTTTAATATTTTTAAAAGCATCTTTTTTTTCTTTTTTTATATTTTTTTCTGACTTTTTGATTGCAAAATCAAATTTAGCTATAAGGTCTTCATATATCCATGGCTTGCCCTGCTGAAATTCATACTTAAACTTTGCTTCTCTTGGAAAAAAATATACTATTAAGACCACTATTGTTAAAAATAATAAAACCCTAAAAATTTTAGTGATGTAATTCCAAATGCTTGATAAAATATTTTTCATTTTTAAATATATATTTATTAACTAAAGTTTCGGACTTGTTAAACTGTTGATATTCAGTATTACTATTTTAAAAAATATTATCAAAAATATTAGTAAATTGTTTATTATCAATAAAAAACAATGATTTTACAATTTTACTCATAGTGCAGCACTTTTAACGATTGCAATATTATTACTATTTTTTTTATTGTGCTAAAGAAAATTTCCCCAAAGGGGAAAAATATTAATAACTCCGTATGCAATGCGGAGTAAGTAAATAATAAGTCATGTTACAATCAGGCGGTTGCCTGATTGAATAAAACTAGTATAATAATTATTTTTCTATTCAATCAGGCAACTGCCTGATTGATATTAATATGTTAGTTAAATACCACAGGTTGCACCTGTGGTTATTAAAATTAAATCCCTTTCGGGATTTTCAATAAATACTAAAAAAGTGCCCAATGATATTTTTTTATTTTGATTATCAATTAGTTATGAACTCCAAAACTTCAGTTATTAATTTACGAAATTATAAATATTTATATTATTACCTCCAAAAAATATGGATTTTGTCAAAAAAAATAATTTATAAAAATAGTATCATCTCAATAATTACTGGTAAATTATATAATATAAAATATAAATGCCAAAATTGAGAGTTTTTAGAAAAACCCTCGGGGTTTTAAAAACCCCGAGGGTTTGGGCGTACAAAATAAATTTTTGCCAAAATTATGCTAAATATATTCCAGTATTATTTTTTTATGTAAATTTGTATTTTAGTTTTTTTTAATAAAAATTTTAATTTAATGTTTAATAAACAAAAAACACATAACAATATGGCAAAAAATAATGAAACAGAATCTCCTACTGTAAATTTAATAGGAAACCATACTTTTATAAAAGGTGATGTCAAATTAGATGGAGACATCCGTATTGACGGAACTTTAATTGGTTCTGTAAATTCTAAAGGAAAAGTTGTTGTCGGAATAACAGGCAATATTGAAGGAGAAATAATTTGTAAAAATGCTGACATATCAGGAAATATTAAAGCTAAAGTTACTGTATCCGAGTTGCTCTCCTTAAAGTCCACAGCAAAACTAACAGGTGATGTTACAACTAATAAATTATCAATTGAACCGGGAGCAAAGTTTTCCGGATCTTGCAATATGAATGATCCAGAGCAAAAAGACGATAATTTTCTTAACAAAAACAGACACTTCATAAAAAATGATATACTAAAACAGAATGATACTATTATAAAAAAAAATGAAATACCAAAAATCAAAGAACTCATTAAATAATTATATCAAATATTCAAATATAGCCATACAAATGGCTGTTATTATATTTATAGGTGTCTTTGGAGGTATTAAACTTGACAAATTACTAAAACTAAATTTCCCTTTGTTTACTGTGGTTTTTTCTCTGTTATCCGTCTTTTTTGCAATATATCTTTCTATAAAAGATTTGTTCAAAAAAAAATAAATAAGCCAATGCAAAAAAATTTTCTGAATTTTCTTAAAAAATTATCTTTCCTCTCAATTATTATTGGATTAATATCCTTTATAATAATATATCTATTCCCAAATTTTCCTGTTACTCCCAAACTACCTTATATTATCCTGTTTTTCTTTGTAATCACTTTAATAATATTTTATATACTCCTAAAATCTTTTGAAAAAAACCCTAAAAGATCTATTTCTTATTTTATGGCTTCTACTGTCATTAAATTATTACTATACATTGTAATTATAGCATCATATACCTTTACACATAAAAAAGATGCTATAGCTTTTACAATTGCTTTCCTTGTTTTATATATAATATATACCGGTTTTGAAGTAATATCTATATCTAAATACTCAAAACATAAATTTCAAAAAAAATAATCATAATTTTTTCTTTATTAAATTAAAAATTCAAACCAAATTTTAATTTATTATAAAAAATTATATAATATTGCACATTATTTAATTTACCTAAAATTTAATATTGGTGAATATACCAAACAACATAAGATCTTATTGTATAATAATCCTGATAGGAACTTTTATGCTTTTATCTCCTGACTTATTTGCCATAAATAATAATAAAACCACTAATCATACAAAGGAAAATGTTAAAAAAGAAAAATTCAATCCCGGAGAAATGATTTTTGGACATATTTTGGATTCTTATGAATGGCATATTGCAACAATAGGCAAAATGCATATATCTGTCCCTACTATTATAATCCTTTATTATAACAATAAACTTGATGTATTCCTATCCGGCAAATTTCATCACGGACATAAATCTTATAAAGGATACAAAATTGAACAACAAGGAAAAAACAAAGGAAAAATAGTTCGTGTAATTGACGATGGTATTACAACAGATAAATCGGCATCATTACCTATAGACCTGTCAATAACAAAAAATGTTATGTCCATTTTTATAAGTTTTATATTATTATGCTTTATATTCATCTCTGTGGCAAAATCTTATACAAAAAATAAAAAAAAATCACCAAAGGGCTTACAATCTTTGTTAGAACCTGTAATTCTATTTGTTAGAGATGATATTGCAAAAACTTGCATAGGCAAAAAAAAATATGAAAGATATATGCCTTTTTTGTTAACAGTTTTCTTTTTTATACTTTTAAACAATTTATTAGGCATAATACCTATTTTTCCGGGAGGAGCTAATGTTACAGGAAACATCTCTGTTACGCTTGTCCTTGCTGTTTTTACATTAATAATTACTTCTGTAACAGGAAATAAACGTTACTGGAAAGACATATTCAATTCATCCAGTGTCCCATGGTGGCTTAAAATACCTATGCCATTAGTACCTATTATAGAAATAATGGGAATGTTTACAAAACCTTTTGCCCTGATGATGCGACTCTTTGCTAATATGCTCTCAGGACATATTATAATTCTTAGTATTATAGGACTTATATTTATTTTTGGAGAATTTAATATAGGATTAGGATATGGCGTATCAGTAATATCAGTACTATTTGTAGTTTTTATGGATTTCCTTGAACTACTGGTAGCTTTTATACAGGCCTACGTGTTTACTCTGCTGTCTGCTGTATATTTTGGAATGGCAACAGAAGAAGATTAAAAAATTATGAATTATGAACTTTGTACTTTGAAACTTTAATCTTTTTACTTTTGTCTTGTTATTGAACTTTATAAATTTTAAAATAATAACTAAAATTAATTATTAACTAAATAAACAAATAAATTATGTCAACATTAACAATTTTATTACAAGTTGCTACAGATTTAACTCCTCTTGCAAAAATGGGAGCAGCCTTTGGCTCTGGTATTGTAACTATTGGTGCAGCCATCGGAATCGGTAACATTGGTAAAAGTGCTTTAGAATCTATAGCCCGACAACCAGAAGCAGCAAACGATATTCGTACAAATATGATTATCTCTGCTGCTCTTATTGAAGGAGTATGTTTCTTTGCTGTTGTTGTCTGCTTACTTATAGCTCTTAACGTCGGCTAAAAAATACATAAAATCATATAATTTTTGGTAAATATTCTGAAACAACCATAAAATGACCCTTAAACAATTCTGAAACAAGTTCAAAATGACGTTGTTCAGGGTGACGTTGTTTCTATCTTGTCAAAAATATTTAAGATTAAATGTTTGTAATTTTAAGCATTTTTATCACGTTAGATACAAAATTATTTCACGGGGTGAAATTTTATCAGGCAACCGCTTGATTAGTCATTAATTTATTAATATAATAACTAAATCAATTTTATTATGGGATTAGTAACACCTGGATTAGGACTTGTTTTTTGGTTAATCATTTCCTTTGGTATTGTTTTATTCATTTTAACCAAATTTGCATGGAAACCTATTATGAAAGCTATCAAAGAAAGAGAATCCTCTATTGATGATGCCTTAAACTCTGCTGAAAAAGCAAAACAGGAAATGGAAAAATTAGAAGCTAACAATGAATTATTACTAATAAAGGCAAAACAGGAAAGAAGCAAACTGTTAAAAGATACATATAAAATAAAGACCTCTATCATTGAAGAATCAAAATTAAAAGCTATAGAACAGGGAAATAATATGATTGAACTTGCAAGACAAGAAATTGAGCAGGAAAAAATTGCTGCTATCACTGATATGAAAAATCAGGTAGCTATATTTTCTTTAGAAATAGCTGAAAAAATATTAAAAAAAGAACTCTCAAAAGATAAGGAACAAAAAAAATTAATAAACAATATGATGAAAGATGTAAATTTTAACTAAAAATATTGTATATCGTCTCAATAATTACTGGTAAACCTCGTAGAAAATCTTTCCAAGAGGGTAAATTATACAATATAATCAGGCAGTTGCCTGACAAAATCCAAAACCCAATCAGGCAGTTGCCTAATATTTTGAAGTTGAAATTTTGAACTTGGGATTTATTTTGAACTTGGGATTTATTTTAATTAACTATTACTTTTGAGAGGATACAAAATATTCACTATTAGTAAATAAATGAAAACAACTAAAATATCTAATAGATACGCAAAAGCTTTGTTTGAACTGGCTATAGAAAAAAATATAATAGAGCAGGTAAAAAAAGATACGCAACTTATTGTTGATATATATGAATCAAACAAGGACTTTAAACTCATGCTTTTAAATCCAATTATCAAATCTGATAAAAAACAAAATATTATTAAAAAAATATTTGAAAACCATTTACATAAGGTCTCTTTAAACTTTTTAATCATTATAACACAAAAAAGAAGAGAATCTTTTATTAACGGAATAGCCGAACAATTTACAAATCTATACAAAGAATATAAAGGTATTAAAACAATAGCACTAAAAACAGCTGTTGAAATTGATGATAATATAAGAAAAAATTTAATCCTGTTGCTTAAAAAACAAACTGATTCCGAAATTGAACTTATAGAAAAAACAGATAAAAATCTAATCGGCGGATTTATTTTATCTACTGACGATAAACAATTTGACTCAAGTATATCAAATAAATTACAAAAAATTTCTAAAGAACTTAATGTAAATAACCTGTAAAAATCGATAGAACTTGTCAGGGCTTTTGACTGATTGTTATATGGTTAATGAAATAATGACTATAATGAAATGCCTAAAATTTCATCCCGTTAGATAATTTTAAGTTAAAAGTTTAATTATTGTTAGATAATTTTGTATCTAACGTGATAAAAATACTTAAAATGACTAAACGTAATCCGTAATCAATTAATAATGAACTAAAATTATTAATGACAACTAAATGATAGCGAAATTGAAAATCCAGAAATTTTGGAGCCAAATGATATAGATTAATACTCTAAAATCATTTAATAAAGCATAAAATAATGAAAGAAATACGAATGGTTGACCTTAAAAGTCAATATGAAAATATAAAAACAGAAATTGATAAGGCAGTTATTGATGTAATAAGTTCATCTGCCTTTATTAATGGACCGGAAGTTAAAGTTTTTGAAAAAAATTTTAAACAATATCTAAAAGTAAAAAATGTAATTCCATGTGCAAATGGCACTGACTCATTACAAATAGCAATAATGGCATTAGGACTGAAACCGGGGGACCAGATAATTACAAGTTCTTTTACTTTTGTATCTGCTGTTGAAGTTATTAAACTATTAGGATTAACACCTGTATTGGTAGATATTGACCCTGACACTTTTAATATATCTCCAAAAACTATAGAAAAAGCCATAACATCAAAAACAAAAGCTATTGTCCCTGTCCATATATTCGGACAATGTGCTGATATGGAAAAAATAATGAATATAGCCAAAAAATACAATCTGTTTGTCATTGAAGATGCTTGTCAAGCTATTAGTGCTGACTTTATATTTAAAGATGGAACACGAAAAAAAGCCGGCACAATAGGAGATATAGGATGTGTATCATTCTTCCCGTCTAAAAATCTGGGAGCTTATGGAGATGGAGGAGCTATTTTTACTGATAATGACCAACTTGCTGAAAAAATGAGAATAATCACTAACCATGGTATGCGTACCAAATACTATTACGATACTATTGGCGTAAACTCACGATTAGATTCTATACAAGCTGCAATACTTAAAATTAAATTAAAATATCTTGACAATTATACCAAAGCAAGAAACAATGCTGCTGATTTTTATGACAAGGCATTAGCTAATAACCCTAAAATAAAAATACCTTTCAGAGCTTTATACTCAACACATGCATTCCATCAATACACAATAACATTATCAGATGATACAGACCATTTTAAATTACAGGAATATCTGAAATCAAAAGAAATACCAAGTATGATATATTATCCTGTACCTTTACATTTGCAAAAAGCTTACTCTAATCTAAACTATAAAAAAGGAGACCTGCCTGTTACTGAAAAAATATGCGATTCAGTCATCTCTCTGCCTATTCATACTGAACTAAATAATAAACAACTGAAATATATCACAACTAATATATTGGAATTTCTTCGTCATAACTAATTATACTAAGCCGTTCCGATACAATCTATATTAAAAAAGCAATCAATAATTTTTGTAAAAATGGAAAAAAATTATTTCTGTCATAATACTGCTGTAATTGATGATAATTGTGAAATTGGCAAAGGAACTAAGATATGGCATTTCTCACATATTATGTCTAATTGCACAATAGGAGAAAATTGTAATATTGGTCAAAATGTTGTTGTATCTCCCGGTGTTATACTCGGAAAAAATATAAAAATACAAAATAATGTCTCTATCTATACAGGTGTAATCTGTGAAGATGATATATTTTTAGGACCTTCAATGGTTTTTACAAATGTAATAAATCCAAGAAGTGCTATAAATAGAAAAAATCAATATATCAAGACATTAGTAAAAAAAGGAGCCAGTATAGGAGCAAATGCAACAATAATATGCGGAAATAATATTGGTAAATATGCATTTGTAGGAGCAGGAGCCGTTGTTACTAAATCTATTCCTGATTATGCTTTGGTAGTAGGAAATCCTGCAAAACAAACAGGATGGATAAGTGAATATGGTCATAAATTAATTTTTAATAAAAAAAATATAGCTGTTTGTCCTGAAAGCAAACAAAAATATATATTAAATAATAAAACTGTAAAAAAATTGTAAAAAATACTAATGAAATTATGAATTGTGAATTATAAAATTCAAAATACTTAATCAGGCAGTTGCCTGACAAAATGCCTAAAATACTTAAAATTTAGAAAGTAATTATGTGCTTTGAACTTTGAACTTTGAACTTTGAACTTGAAACTGGAAACTAAAAGCCAATAGCCAAATGCTAATAGCTAAAATCCTGAAGTATTTAAATATAAACTAATTACAAAAATATAAACAGATGAAGGCAAATTATATAAAAAATAAAGTAAAATTTGCAGTTATTGGTTGTGGAAAAATAGGAAAACGTCATGCACAAATGATAAAAAAAAATCCTGAAGCACAATTAGTAGCCCTGTGCGACATAAAACCTAAAAAAATACTGGAAATAGACGATTTTGATGTTCCTTTTTTCTCTTCAATAGATGAGTTGCTATCATCTGATATTGATATTGATGTAGTTAACATATGCACACCAAATGGATTACATGCAGAACATTCTTTAAAAGCTTTAAACAAAAATAAAAATATAGTATGCGAAAAACCTATGACTTTGTCTAAAGCATCTGCTGAAAAAATTATATATAAAGCCCTTCAGGTATCAAAACAGGTATTCTTGGTAATGCAAAACAGATACTCTCCCCCATCAGTATGGATAAAAAATGTTATAGATAAAAAACTTATGGGAGATATTTATATGGTCCAAATTAATTGCTACTGGAACAGAGATGAAAAATATTACAAAAACAGCGACTGGAAAGGTTCAAAAAATCTGGATGGCGGAACTTTATTTACTCAGTTCTCCCACTTTATTGATATAATGTATTGGCTGTTTGGAGATATTAAAAATATCCAGGCAAAATTTGGTGATTTTAAACATAAAAATATAACAGAATTTGAGGACTCCGGCTTTGTAAGCTTTGATTTTGTTAATCAAGGAATGGGTTGTATTAATTATTCAACTGGTATATGGAATAAAAATTTTGAATCCAGTATGACGATTATTGGAAGCAAAGGAACTGTAAAAATAGGCGGACAATATATGGACAAAGTAGATTATTGTGATATAGAAAATTATAAAATACCAAAATTATCTCCATCTAATCCTGCTAATGATTATGGCGATTATAAAGGTTCTGCTGCTAATCACCATTTTATTATTCAAAATGTTATTGACACCTTAAAAGGTAGAGCAACCATCACTACAAATGCCTTGGAAGGACTGAAAATAGTAGATATTATAGAAAAAATTTATGCTTTGAAAGATAAAAATTGATTGAAATAATAAAATAAAAATTGCTCAATTGCTTCATTGTTGAAATACAGATAAATATAGCAATTGAACAATAACACTTCAAACTTTAAACTATGAATATATATCAAAAATTAGTTAATAAAAAAACTAAACTCTCTGTCATAGGACTTGGATATGTTGGCTTGCCAATTGCATTGGAATTTGCAAAAAAAATATCTGTAATTGGTTTTGACATCAAAGAAGATAGGATTAAAATGATGAAAAACAAAATAGACCCAAGCAAAGAACTACCAAGCTCCAGCTTTGAAAAATGCGATATAGAATTTACAACTTCTTTGGAAAAACTTAAACAGGCATCTTTTTATATAATTACTGTGCCAACTCCTATTGATAAACATAATATGCCAGATTTAAAACCTTTGCTCAGTGCTACAAATTTTGTAGGAAGAGTACTTAAAAAAGGCGATTATGTGCTATACGAATCAACAGTATATCCAGGATGCACAGAAGAAGATTGTGTTCCTGTATTAGAAAAATTATCAGGACTGAAATTTGTTAAAGATTTTAAAGTAGGATTTTCACCAGAACGTATTAACCCGGGCGATAAAGAACATTCAATTACAACAATAAAAAAAGTAGTATCAGGATGCGATAATGAGTCATTGGAAAATATTTCAAAAATATATAAACTGATAATAAAAGCAGGTATTCATAAAACATCTTCTATTAAAATAGCCGAAGCATCTAAAATTATTGAAAATACTCAAAGAGATGTTAATATAGCTTTTATGAATGAACTATCTATGATATTTAACAGGATGGGAATAAATACTTACGAAGTATTAGAAGCTGCCGGAACAAAATGGAACTTTTTAAAGTTTTATCCCGGATTAGTAGGAGGACATTGCATTGGCGTTGACCCGTATTATCTGACCTATAAAGCAAAAGAATACAGATACCACCCACAGGTAATCAATTCAGGACGTTTTGTTAATGATACTATGGGCTTTTATGTTGCCAAACAAACTGTTAAAAAAATTATAAAAGCAGAAAAAAATGTCATAAACTCAAAAGTTCTTATAATGGGTGCCACTTTTAAAGAAAATGTCAGTGATATAAGAAACTCAAAAGTAGCTAATATAGTAAGCGAATTACAAACCTATGGCGTATATGTTGATGTTACAGACCCTTATGCCTGCTCTGAGCAACTGAAAAAATTATATGGCTTCAGCTTAACAGAAAATATTGATAATAATTACGATGCTGTTATTATAGCTGTGAATCATAATGAATATATAAATCTTGATGAAAGTTATTTTAAATCAATATCTTCGGATAAAGCCATCTTAATAGATTTAAAAGGAATATACAGAAATAAAATAAAAAATATTACTTACTGGAGTTTATAGAAAATAATTACTATCAAAACAAGAGATAATTATTAGTAGAGACGAGTCTCCGATGTATCGGAATTTCCACTTTGTTCCAACATGACTCGTCTCTACTAATACAAAAATATAAACAAATGAAAATATTAGTTACCGGTGGCACAGGTTACATAGGTTCTCATATTGTTGTTGAACTGCAACAAAAAGGATATGATGTAATTATTGTTGATAATCTATCTAACTCTTATGCTGAGGTTATTTATTCAATTAAAAAAATAACAGGAATTTTACCTGCCTTTGAAAAAATTGACTTATGTGATTATAATAAAACCGCTGACTTCTTTAAAAAACATAAAGATATTGATGCTGTTATCCATTTTGCAGCTTTTAAATCCGTTAAAGAATCTGTTATAAATCCATTGAAATATTATAATAACAACTTGCTTCCATTAATAAATGTTTTAAAATGTATGAACGAAAATGCTATAAATAACATAGTATTCTCTTCTTCCTGCACTGTTTACGGACAAGCCAAAACACTTCCCGTTACAGAAAACACACCTGTACAAAAGCCGGCATCTCCTTATGGAAACACCAAACAAATATCTGAAGAAATTATTGCTGATACTGTAAAATCTTCTGACATAAAAGCTATATCTCTTAGATATTTTAATCCTATAGGTGCACATAAATCATCTCTTATAGGTGAATATCCTTTAAACAAACCTAATAATCTTGTGCCTGTTATAACACAAACAGCAATAGGCAAACGTAAATATTTTAATGTATTTGGAAATGATTATAATACACCTGACAAAACTTGCATACGCGATTATATACACGTAGTTGATACAGCAAAAGCACACATATCTGCTATTAACAAACTCATTAACAACAAAGATAATTTAAACTATCAGGTCTTTAACCTCGGAACAGGCAAAGGATATTCTGTCCTTGAAATAATTAAGACATTTGAAAAAATTTCCGGAATAAAACTTAATTATAAAATTGTAAAGCGCAGACCTGGAGACATAGAACAAATATGGGCAGACCCTAAATTTGCCAATAAAAAATTAAACTGGAAAGCTGAAAGAAACTTAGAAGAAATGATATTATCAGCTTGGAACTGGGAAAAACATTTACAAAAAATTAACTAATATCTGTCTGCCTGACTTAAGCGGACTGGCTTGGATACAAGCAATAATTTATATTATATTATTAAAGTCCTCATAACTTTCATATTTTTTTATAAAAAATTTCTTGGCTTTAAAAAAAATATTTGTATCTTTGAAAATTCAATAAATTAATTAAATGTCTAACCTTAAATTTTAAAAATTATGAAAAAAAATTTACTTAAAGTATTATTTTCTACAGTTATTATTTTATTATTAAATATTGTAATAACTTCAGCACAAATTACAATAACCGGTGCAGATTTACCTCAAACTAATTCAAATTATATAACAGTAACAGATTCCACACCTAATGTTTCACTTGGAACGCCAAGTCAGGTATCACAACAATGGGATTTTAGCACTTTAGATTCCAGCTATTCTAACATAGCTATCTACAAATCTACATCAAATACACCTTATGCTAATATATTTTCTGCTTCCAATATCTATACTTATGGACCTGCTGCTTTATTTACCAGTTTTCACGGAAGTGCTCCTCTTGACTCAACAGAAAAAGGATATATATTCTGGGAAAGTAATGACAATGGATTTAAAATGATTGGATTCAGAGAAGATTCTGGACTATATGCTAATATAAATGTTTTTGTCAATCCTCCGGAACTATTAATTGGAACACCTGCCACGTATGGAAGTGTTTTTAATAATCATTCGAGTTGGGAACTTTCATCTGACAATAATCCTGTAGATCAAGACACTATTTATGTATGCGACATCACTAAAACACTTACAAGTGATGCATGGGGAACTTTGATAACTCCACCATACATAATTCCTTACAATTCTTATCCTGATACTTTTGATGTCCTCAGAATCCATGAGTATTTGATAAAAATTGATAGTATTTATATTATGTATAATGGTGTTATCATTTCGTCTATAGAATTATTACGCGATACATCAAATAACTATATTTATATGGCTAATGAAATAGGATATCCTCTTGCAATTGCACATGCCGACGTTAATAATACAATAAAAGATATAGAATATCTAAAAGGATATTATGATACTATTATTAATGACACTATTATAAATCAAATAGTCCTTGATACAATAATACCTGTTGATACCATTATAGTTACTGTTGATTCCTGTATTATTGATTATATGATTCCTATTGACAGTGCATATATTAATAGTTTTACGGTTCTTGACTCAACTACAATAATTGTTACATGGTCATTCTGGCAAAATGGAACAGAGACAATAATAACAGTAGAATGTTCTTATATTTTTCCGGGAGGCAATGTTATTTATTTAACAATTTATTGTGATGATGGTTCTAAATCTCTAAAGTCAACAACATTCATTGATGGTATTACTATTAGATATGAAGATATTAATGATATTACAGAAAATAAAATAAACAGTAATTCTTCATTA
>CAZZDX010000042.1:0-14827 GCA_964653185.1 uncultured Bacteroidales bacterium | reverse complement strand
AACCAACGTAAGATTATACATAACCAGTATTTATGGAATAGAGGTCTTGGAATTAATTAACAATGAGCTTGCAAAAGGCATTCATAATATAAATATCAAGGGTTCTGCCTTGGCTTCCGGCATTTATTACTGCATTTTGGAAACAAAAGACCACAGAAGGCATATAAAGTTGGTGAAGATGTGAAAATGTATATGATTTAACCCGTTGGTTTAATGTTAATGTAAATGACCCAAAACCTTTGTTTAGAATAACAGAAAATACAGGTACAATTATGCCACCTTTTCCTCCATCTGCAAATATTTTTGAAATAAGGAAAAAAACTAATGCTATGACACCAGATGGGCAAATAGTATATTCTTATGCACTTACAGTTGCAGATACAGGAAGTGTCGGGATTGGTACAAATAATCCACTTCAAAGGTTACACGTGAACGGTAATGGTTATTTTACCGGAAGAGTTGGTATTGGTATAAATAGTAATGATCCGCATCTGAAGTTACATGTAAATGGTAATAGTTATTTTACTGGAACAATAAGAACGGACGGGGATAGAATGATAATAAATGGATTTAATGGTGCAGATAATTTTTGGTTTAGGACAGCAGGTTCAGAGCCAGGTTCAGTATTTATGGCATTTGAAGGTGAGCCAGATGGAGAAGCAAAAGCCGTAAGTATTGCTCCAGGCGGAATTCCAGGAATGTATATAAAAGAAGGAAGAGTTGGCATTAGAACTATGGAACCTTCTGCTAATCTGACTATTGTGCCAAGTGAAAAAATAGCTTTTAATGTTGTAACAAATAGTGGAATAACAAATTTTCTTATTGATGCAGATGGTTTTGTAGAAGCAAGAAGATTGAAACTTACATTAGATAACCTACTCGGAGATTTTGTCTTTGATAATGAATATAACTTAATGCCGATAAATGAATTGGCAATATTTGTTGATTCTCTTAAACATTTACCTGGCATTCCGTCTGCAAAAGAAGCAGAAACCAATGGTATAGAATTAGGTGATTTTAGCTCAAAATTGTTATTAAAAATTGAAGAACTAACACTTTATATTATTGAATTAGATAAACAAATTGAAACTTTAAAACAAGAAAACAAACAACAACAAATTCTTATATTACAAAATAAAAAACAATAAATCATATATTTTAATAGATTTTATTAAATGAAGAAAATTATAATTACATATTTAATTGTTTTTTCAGCTCCAGTTATTTTATTAGGGCAACAAAATGTGTTAGAAAATAATAAACAATCTTTTATACACCAGCTTTCTTTTGATTTTGGGACTCATTATAATTACTTTTTTGGTGATAGATATATACCCCCTGATACTACAATGCCAAAATATCCTGCATGTTATAGTCCACCATCATATGTTGGTAAAACACAGTTTTCAACATTAAGTTTTCATTTTGGGTTATTATATAGTTTTAAATTAAAAAATAATATTTTTTTAAAAAGCGGTTTATTATATTTTAATATGAAAGATAATTATAGATTCAATAAAGATTCAATAATAAAATATTACCCTGACAGATTAAATTCATCTTTAAAATATTATAGACATTCTTCAAATAGTTTTGAAATCCCTTTATATATTGGCTATAACAAAAATAAAATTTCAGGTTTTATAGGTACTAAAATAGACGTAATTAATATAGATTATTTATATTATAAATATTTTGATGGGAAAATTAAAAAAGAATTCCAAGGATTGGGATGGCATTATTATCATATATTCTATCCTTCTATACGGTTACAATATTTAATAATTAACAAAAAAATTCCTGTATCAATATATATAGCTTCTGATATGAGAGAATTAAATTATTATGATTTTCAAATAGGTTTTAAAGTAATATTAAATAATATAAAAATTACAATAGAATGAAATTAATCAAACTACTTTTATTATTATTAGTACTGAGTTTACCTGTAAGTTTAATAGCTCAGATTAACAATTTAATTCATAATGCAGGATTTGAAGATGGTGATGCCGATCCTCATTGCTATGGAGATCATTTTGATGAATATTTACATGTATGGGAAAGCAGGTATGATCATTGTAATGGTGAACCAGACGATCAAGGTTGTTATGAAATAAAGACACATTCACCAGACTGGTATAAAAGTCCTTCTTTTGGTCACTGTGGTGTTTATGCACGGGGAGGTTCACATTATGTTGGAATGGCTGATTATGAATTAATAGAACAAAAATTTTTTGAATATAACAGATTAGAAGAAGATGTTAATTATTTGCTAAGGATGTATGTTTATATTAGTAAAGGATCTACATATGGTTGTGCAGATATTAACATACCAGAAAGATCAAAGATAGATATATATTTATCAAAATTAAGAGTAAAATATAAAGCTGAAGATGCAAACACAAACAATCCAGATGAAATGATATGCTCTGAGAAATGGATGACACATAGAGATCAAATTGGTCAAAATATTATCAGAGAACATACTTTTTATTTATCTGATTATCCAACAGAAGAATGGATATTACTAGAATGTAATATTACTCCTCCAGATCTGGGTTGGCTGGAAGCTGATTATAAATGGTTTACAATTGAATTAAGAAATATTAATGAGAGTGATTATTATCCGTGTGATTGTCAAGAAAATTATATATTAATAGATGATATTACATTAGCTGCAGGTTGTACAAATGGTTGTAGTAGTACAGCAGGTTTTTATAATATTGCAACTGACGATTCGCATTATAAAAATGATCCCTTTACTATAATTGGACTTCAGAATATTTCTCATGTACAAGTAAATATAATAACCCTTCTTGGAGCAGTACTTCGTACAATTAATATAACAAATCCACCTAATATTATAGAATGGGATGGGAAAAGTGCCTCAGGACAAGAAGCTGCAGCTGCTACTTATATGTATAAAATTATTGTGACAAATGATTGCGGTACAGAAACTTATAAAGGATATTTTGAGAAAGTAAATGCTGCTAATAATCCTACTGATTATTCCCCGTATTTTGACTATAATACTCCTGTAAGTAAGCCACCTATACCTGAATGTTGTCAGGAAAATATTTATATAGCTGATGAAATACTTATTCAGGATAAAACATTAAACAGTCCTTTATTATATAAAGCAGATAATTTGATTCAGGCAGGACCAAATGTAATTATTCCGGCAGATAATGAAGTTGTTTTTGAGGCAGGGCAAGAAATAATACTATTGCCCGGATTTGAAACTGAAGAAGGTGCAGAGTTCTTAGCACAGATAGTTCCTTGTGATCCAGATTATAAAATGTTATTATATAATGACAACTGTCCTTATTCAAAAGAATATATTAATGAAGAACTAAAAAAAGATAGTATTGATAATATTGTCAGCGATATTTCCCAAAAAGAAAATATTTTTAAATTTTATCCTAATCCTTTTAAAGAAAAAACCAATATAATATACACAGTAAAAGAAAATGAAAAGTTTGACATTAGCATATATAATATATACGGAATAAAACTATATTCTTTAATTAATGGCATTCAGCCAGCAGGGAAGTATAATTTATTGTATGATACTTCAAATTTATCTAATGGCGTTTATATATGCATATTTTCCAGTAAAAACAGAAGAGAAATAATAAAACTATTAAAATATTAAAATCAGATAAATATTAATTTTTTGTTCTTAAACTACGGCATTTATTACTGCATTTTGGAAACAAAAGACATTAGAAAACATATTAAGTTGGTAAAGTTGTAAAATTTTATATTTATGGAAATGATGCTCCCGATAATTATGCACTTTTAGATATTAGGGATAATAATGATCATCCTATATTTCGTGTAGATGGTAAAACTCAAAAAACATTTATGAGAGGTTTTAAATCTACTATTCAGGATTTTCCTGATTATGTTTTGGAGGAAAATTATAATTTAATGCCTTTAAAAGAAAAAGAAAAATACTGGAAACAACACAAACACTTACTTGGTTTTCCAACAGCAAAGGAAGTAAAACAAGGAGTAGATATACCCGAATTAATAACAAAACAAATGAAGGAAATTGAAGAATTATATTTGCATCTTGTTGAATTAAAAAAAGAAAATGATGAATTAAAACAACGAATAGAATTGTTAGAACAAAAAAAATAAAATGAAAATTATTACAGCACTTATATTATTTGCAATTATCAATTATCCTATATTTGGACAATTGAAAACTAATATAATACCAAAAGAAAATAATATTAATCTTTTTTCAGAGTATAATAGCACTAATGATACTGTTAATAAAAATGATAATATAAAAGATAAACTTTTTAATATTGATATTAATAGTATATGTTTATCTCTTAGTTATGCTAAAAGAATAAAAGAAAGCAAATGGTTTATAGGAGGTGGTGGTGGATTGGCTCTTAATCATTGGGGATTACTTTATGAGTGGCCTACAGGTTATACGATTTGGACTATGATATCAAGAGATAGATTGATTTTTAGAGATTATGGTATAAAAAAAGGTTTAGAATTTACTCGGGAATTCATTCACTTGGAAGGTCTTGCAATTTTTTTAGTGTCTGATCATTTCATGTTAGTAACCGGAATACGAGTAGGATTAAAAGAGATAGGGATAAGGAAAGGAGGCGAATCAGAATCTTTAATTTTTTATTTTCCAGGTTTGTATGTTATACCAACATTTGGATGGCGTAATTTTAAGATAGGGGTATTAATAGAAGCTACCCCGCCTGTTATGATTTACTTTTCTCCTTTAATTAGAATAACTTTATATAAGAAAAAAAAGAAAATATAAGAATAATTTATTAAAAAAAAATATTATGAAAAATATTAATTTATTATTTATAATCCTTTGTTCATTTGTTCATTTTAAAATATCAGCTCAAATAATTATTGTGCATGACCCAATAATATCCGACACAATAAATATTGATGAGGCAGAAGAGTCAGATTCAATATATGAAGAAAATACTATTAGAATTGTTAGAACAAAAAAAATAAAATGAAAATTATTGCAACACTTATATTATTTACATTTATCAATTATCCCATATTTGGACAATTGAAAACTAATACAATACCAAAAGAAAATAATATTAATCTTTTTTCAGAGTATAATAGCACTAATGATACTATTAATAAAAATGGTAATATTAAAAAAAATTTATTTACTATCAACTTAGAAATTATTGGATTAGGTTTTTCTTATGGAAGAAATATAAGAAACAGTAATTGGTTTTTAGGAGTAAGTACAGGAGTGTCGTATGGTGTTCCTTCTTTTTATAATGCATATATATTTGATGAGTCCCCCACAAAATCCGCATATTTATATGAATTATTATATCTTGAAACAGCAGTTTGGTATATGATTTCAAAAAATTTTTCATTAAGAATGGGAGGAAAATATTCTTTACTGCTCTGGGAAATAAAAAATCAAAAGTGGGATGATGAAGGTTGTGAGGGTGCCATATTTAATGGAATATATTTTTCACCGCAAATAGGTTTTAAAACAATAAAAATTGCTCCTAAGATATCAATTATACCAAGTTGTGGACAGAAAAAGAAAATACTTATAGTGTATTATTTTCCGTTTGTTATTAATATAACAATATAAATAATAAAATAAAATTTTTTAAATGATGAGATAATAAAATTTAACAAATAATAAGCAATGACGAATAAAAACACCAAATATATTATTGTATTAATGCTTATTTTCTTATTATCATTTAATCTTTTTTCTCAATCAGATAAACTTTTATATAACAATTCACAACTACTTGTTTTCAATAAAAATTATTTAAAATCAGATCTATTATTAAAAGATGATATATCAGTAATAAGAAAAAATTTATTTTATTTTGATATTGATTTTTTTGATTTAGGTATTTCTTATGGGAAGAACATAAAAAGCAGTAAATGGTTTTTAGGTGGTGGCGGTAAGTTTTCTGTAAATCTATATTATTATCTTTTTTCTTCTCTTAATATTGGGAATGGATATCTATTTAGAAACTCTGATAAATATGCAGTTTTTGTTCATGAAGTGTTATATATTGAAACTATTGGATGGTATATGATTTCAAAAAAGTTTTTATTAAAAACAGGAATAAAAATTTCTTATATTCATTTTTGGGAGCCGAATGACGAGGGCTGGGATGAAGAAGCTTGTTTACAAAATTTTTCAGCGGATATAGTAAGTGGGTTACATTTTTCTCTGTTAGCAGGTTCTAAATATGTAAAATTTGGTCCTAAAATATCAATTACACCATCACTATTTGGAGAAAATCTATTTATATATTATTTCCCGCTTAATGTTAGTATTATAATAAATTAATTTTAAAAAATTATGAAAAAAATCACATTAATTATTGTTTTTTTATTTTTTTGCTCTCTTTTTGTAAATTCTCAAGTTTATATGTATAGTATAAATGAAGAAGAAGATAGTTTAGAATATATGAATGATACAATAGAAAATTCCGATATAGATACCACAGCAGAAAAATCTTCATGTAAAATACCTGATTGTGAAGATAACTGGGGTGCTAAAGATATAAAAATTTGTAAGAGTTGTCATCTGGGTGGTGGTGTCCCACCATGTATATTTGCAGGTTTTGGCTGTAAATCTCCTGCAGGAAGGAAATCAGAACTCACATCTCCAATATTTCGTAATCTTAGATTTAATATGCTTTTTAATCAGACTGCAATATACGATATAAGTGGAAATAATTGGTTGAATAAAGGACCAAAAATATATTCTCGTGAGGATTATGGATCTAAATATTATCTTTCTATAGGTTGGAGATGGGATCCAGACTTTTCGAGAGTAGAACTTGCTTTGTATGGACATATAGATCATAAAGGTAATGATGTAACGGAAACAGGTAGGTTTAGTGTTAGATTGAAAAAATATATTACACAGGCACAAATTGATATGGTTGATGACCCAAATACTGATGATGAGATAGAAGGATCTATTGGTTGGCCAATAGAATTAGTATTTTCCACAAAAGGATATTTTGTTAGGGCAGCTGATAGAGGCGTGGCAATCAGAAGAGATTTTTCAAAAGAAGATCACCCTCTTCCAGAGCCTGAATCAGGTAATTTGCATCCTGGGAAGAATGGTACAAAAATAAGAAGAGGAGCATATTTTGGTGGTAATGAAAAAACTCCTCATGCTATTTATATTTGGACAAATGAATGGTATGCAGATTGCGAGCCAACATGGTGGAACGAAACAACATATAAAGGTTTCGCCTATAGCGAATGGTATGATGGTGAAACTCTTACATATTTTGCCTCTGAAAAAATAGAATTTAATCCAACATCTTTTTGGTCTGATGCAGGTAAAATGGGATATTGTAAATTCAATAGTGGCTGTAATATTACTTTGATTACTCCTGTTTTAGAACCTCCTTATACAATAGATCCTATTACTGGTCTAATAAATGAGTTTTATGGAGATATAGATGTTGAAGTTGGTGCTGAAGTAGAGCATATTCCTGATAATACCGGTACAAACACAGGTGAAAAACCTACTACTTATACCTGCCCGGATGAAAGTAAAATGTTATTTTGTGAAGGAAATAGTGATACAACTGATACAACACATTATTTACCTAAAGAAAAACCCAAACCAGATAGTTTTAATGAAATCTTTGAATCTCACCCCAACCCTTTTGATAACTCAACACAAATAATATTCAGCATAGAAGAAACAACTAATGTAAGATTATACATAACCAATATTTATGGGATAGAGATATTGGAATTAGTTAACAATGAACTTTCAAAAGGCATTCATAATGTAAATATCAAGGGCTCTGCTTTGGCTTCCGGCATTTATTACTGCATTTTGGAAACAAAAGACCACAGAAAACATATTAAGTTGGTGAAGTTGTAAAATTATGACCTTTCAAAGTATAAACATAATAAGTAAACCAAAACAAAATTATTATAAAACAATTTCTTTGGTATAAACCTGCTCTTTTATCTTAATTTTTATCAAATAAATTGAGGGAGGAAATTTGTTTTTAAAAATTTGTATTTTATAAGTGCCAGTATTTTTATTTCCATCATCTAATACTGAAACTAATTGCCCTAAACTGTTAAATAAGCTAATATTAACTCTTCCTTGATTTTTTACTTGATAATTAATAACTATTTTATCACTAAAATATGAAACTTTAATATTTTCAGGAAAATTGTCTAATGTTAAAATACCCATATTATCATCTTTTTTTATCCAGATAGGATTTGTATATGAATAAAAATCCCGACTATTTGTTTTATATAATATTGCTGCTTCAGTATCATAATCTTTATGAGTTACTAATTCTGCTCTTAAATAAAAATATTTTTCACTTGGAATATTATTAGAAAATAAATTATTAAGTAAATCGTATAAATTATATTCTGAAATTCCTGTATTTAATGATAAAGGGTAAGAATATTCACCTGAATCGGTTCCTACATATAAAACAGTAGATATGATTTCGCCAAATTCATCTGTATTGGCAATATTAAACAAAACTTTAAAATCCTGCAATTGTTGAGTAGTCAAAGTTGTATCATCTCCTGAAATAATTTCTAAATTATTAATATCATCATCAGTATCAATTCCAATTGTTATTACGGGTCCGCCGGAAAGTGTTGAATGACCTTTACGTAAGGCAGTTAAAATATTTTTCCCGTTTTGACCTTTTCCGTTCGGACAATAAACGAGTGTAGATAACATACCAATAGCATTGTTTTCAATATCTCCGGAAGCAGAATAATACATACATGTATTTGAATAATTAAAAGAGCCATGTGCATCACTACCTGCCAACATATATGTTTTCCAGTTTTGTAAATCAGGATTATTATTTTTTTCTATCAGACCTTTTTTTAAAAAATGTTTTACAACATCAAAGCCCTGATTAAGACGAAATTTTTCATGCATCGGGTCATCTTCGGATTTTGGCGAAAATGAACTCATACTTGTTTCATAAAGCGGATTCCACGGATTATCATAATTATCGCTGTTGTCAGTTGATAAATCGTTGTATTGATTCCAAATTTGAAATCCAATTAAAGATTTTTTAAAAAGATAATTTGTATCATTTGAATATACATCAGAAGCAAATGATAAGTCATTACAAATGACTGTGCCTTCACTGGGATGTGGATCACCATTGACTGGAAAATCAGTATCACTAATGTTCCATACACTTCCTGCAACTATATCCGAAACTTTGTCTTTTTCAGCAAAAGGATGAGCAGCATAGCACATACCTTTATATACAGTAAGAGAATCTAACATCATATTTACAGATACAGATGTTCCACTTGCATCACCACCGCCATCACCAAGATAAGGCAAGCTGAAAGGATTATCAGGTGAAGGATAAATTAAAGCATGAACAATTTTACCATCTTCGTTATTTACAGACATTTCCATACCGCGAATAAATACATAATTGGTGTCATTATTATTTAATTGTAATATCTTATCACCAAGTTTGTTCCAGTTATCATTCATTGAAATTCCATAATTATCAAAATCACAAGAATGGTCAGTAGCAAATTGCCAGTCCAATCCAACATATTGTCCTGCCAATTTTGTTGCTTCCAAAGCTTCGCCTGTCTCTACAAGATTTTGTGTAAATATTGTATGATAATGTGTATCGCCACGATACCAATCTGTAAGTTTTGGTATGTCATCAGTTTGCCTAAAAATTCTTAAATAAGTATTATCATCAGTGGACCAATCAATATTAAAATGTATATGAATATCAATTATGTCATCAAACCCTTGTAGTTTATCCGGAGGAATTATTAATGTAAAATACCAAAATTTCCTATCTATTTCTACATAATCCTCGTCATCTAAAACATCGTGATAAGCAGTAAATATGATTGTATGGTCAGATGATTTTTCATAATCGCTATCATCAAACTTTTGAATATCCAAATCATTATCATTAGGAGAACGGTGAATAAGCAAAGAGTCAAATTCGGAAGCACTTAGATTATTAAATGTGATAACATTGTTAAATATACTATCTCTGGCATTTTTTATTTCAATATCTATATTAATTAATTCAACATTAAATCCCGTGCCGTCAGCATCATGAACAAAAAGATGTATAGGTATTGACTGCAATATTCCCTGTGCATTATACTTTTTCATACGATAAGGTGCATCTGCAAAAATATCAGCCCCTACTGTATTACCTTGTTTATCTTGTGAAAAACCAAACGTATTTAAAATTAATAGTATTATTAAAATATTTAAAAAAGTATATATTCTTTTCATAATCAGTTTAATAGCAAGGTTACAAAAGTATATATTTTTTTCTTAATAAATCTTCATAATACAAAAATATGTCTTACTTATTAAGCATTAATTTATAAGAAGATACTTCTGAATCAGAATAAAATTTTACAAAATATAGTCCTTTATTAAATTCTGATAAATCTAGATTAATAATATGAACAGGATTATTTTTTACAAATAATATCCTTCCAAGAAGATCAATAATTTCAACTTTTGTAATTTTATTATTATTTATATTAATTGTAAATAATCCTGATGTAGGATTAGGATATATTTTTATTGATTTATCACTTATGTTTTCTCCTGTTTCTGTTATATTGTCAGTATCAATGCTAATATCATCAATCATAAACAAAAATTTATCAACTGAAACGCATTGAATACCAATATATACCTGTTGATTATCATAAGCAGAGAGGTCATAAGTTCTTTCTGTCCAAATATCTGGAGCTTCTTCCGGTGTGCCTCCTGATATAACAGTAAAACTTGAAGGATTATTATCAGTAGCAGAGACACAGATATTATAATTTTCATTTCCCCATGTTCCTGGTTTTGCAGTTCTTACCCATAATGTGATTGAAGAGTTATCTTCTAAGGCAATTTTTGGAGATATTAACCAGTGATTTGTTTGAGATCCTCCTGTTATATTAAAACAGGCACCAAACCTTTCGCCACCGTGGGCATCCCAATCACCAACAGCCGAAGGTGTTGTTTGTGAAGGATTAAATGCTATAAATGCCATTGGCTCACTTTCATGAGTAAAATCATAATCTGAGCTACCATAAGTTGTATCTCCGTTAACATCATTTACTGTCCATGGGTCAAAGGAGAGAGTCCAGTCAGCACAACCTTCAAAATCCAAAGTAAAGTGTCCTGTTGTGTCTCCACCAACAATAAATTGTTTAACTAACTGGTCAGAATATGTTCCATCACTTAAATCAAATGTTAGTTCTATCTCTGTTTCAAGAGGTATTGAAGGAGAGACAGTAACACTAAATGCAGCCGGCACATTTTCTCCAGGATCCAATACTCCGACATTAACAGAAGGAGTGTTAACTGTTACATAACCACTATTAGCACCTGTAGCTGTGCAGGCAACATTTGCATTTCCTGAAGCAACGGTTCCTGTATTTGAAGCTGTAACATTAACATTAGCGGTCTCTCCCGGGTCAAAATCGCCATCACCATTATCATCTCCTGTAATGTTATTATAACTTAAACTCAATATTGGCTGACTGCCGGAAATAATATTTACTATTCCCTGATAAGTTACATAATTAAATGCAGTAGCAGTAACATCCATTGTTCCTGTTGAAGTTAAAGCATTAAAGCTAATTGTGGCAGAAGTTCCGTTACTGTATCCTCTTCCTATCATCTGTCCGTTAATTGATAAAGCAACAAGAGCATCATTAACATTACAATTAACAGTAAATTGAGTTGCACCAACATTAACGGTTGAATTATGTGTAACTGTCATTGTTTGAGGTGTTGTTGTGCGAACCATAACAGACGGGTCCCCAAATATTGTCCATGTATCTGCCATATTTTGTCCTGATGTTCCGTATTCATCAAGCATTTGAAACAAACCGTTAACTTCTATTCCACCATAAGTTCTGCGAATATGTCCGGTAGAACTTTCAACTAAAATATCAACTGATTCATCCTGTGCACACATAGGAGGATTCCAGTCCTGATTAACTGTTGAACCATTAAAAGCAATAGCACCAGAAGGGTTACCATTATGAGTAGCACGTAACCATGCTTCAGCGAAGCAGGTGTTTCCGTTAAAATCACCAACAAGGCAGGCAACAGAAAAAATAAATGGAAGTTTATTATCATTTGTCAAAGCATTTACATTATTATTTGTATAAACCATACTTGCCCACATTTGTACGTCTCCATGTCCACAATAATTAATTATTCCTCTTCCCTGATTTAATAAACTTGTAAGTTGTGTAGCAGAGCCACCATCTTCATAAACTCTATCTATAGAGTATCCATATCCTTCAAGATCCGTTTCTATATTATTTATATGTTGTGCATCGGTTTCTCCATCATCACCTCCTGTTGCTACATTAGAAGCAATGCCAACGCCTTTATTTAACCATGTGTCTGATGTGGACATATCCCGTTCATAATGAATTGTTCTTTCAACCTGAGTTGTAACATCCGTGCTACTTTCAGCAGAAAAACGACCTACAAAAATATCCAGATAATGGTCGCTTCCAGCAAGATATCCATATTTATTATCAGAATCACCATAAGAAAATGAAGTAGGAACTTGTGCTGCATCACCAACAAGCAACAAATAAGTAAAATCAGGATTACTGCTATAATAATTAGCAACATAAGTTGCAATTGCACTTGAAGATGTTCCAGCAGTTGAAGTTCCAACAATTTCCGTGGGAATACCTTTCATATTTTTCCATGTAACAAAATCTGCCATCTCATCCATAAAACTATCATAACAAATAATTAGCATACTGCCAGGAGAGTCGCCTAATGATGTATATCTTGTAATGGCAGAGCTATAATTAAGGAAATGTCGTTTATAAACATTTTTGAATTCCGAATTAATTTTATATGATGCTTTGGTCCTGTTAATCTCATTTATCCCAACCATTGCAGAAGAACTTATTTTAACTTTTATATTTGTATAAATTCTTAAAACTTTAGTAACAGGATTATACTGAAAAGGATAGACAACAACAGCTTGTCCTCTGAAATCTCTTGCAATATAAGGAACTGATAATGAGGTTATTGCAGATGGATAAAATTGATTTTGCTCATACTCTACTCCATATTTATATGGCACATCTGCAGGATTGATATTTCTTTTTAAGACCCCTTTTGATGGTGCAATATCAATATTTTGTATTTCAATAAAACTTGATGATAAAATACTGATTTGTGTTGCCTTATTATCCGGAATAATAATAGAAGTTGTTAATTTAGATAAATCAGGAGCGCCTTTTTTTAAAATCTGACTGGATTTATATGCACTTACTATATAAGCTATGCCTCTATCTGTTGTAACTTCATTTAATTTATAAGAATTAACAGAAAAATTAATGACTGTTGCTGTTTCATTTGAAGAAATTAAACTTATTTTAGTTTTTTCTTCATTATTTTTAATGTTTACCCAATCTGTTGCTTTAACCCCTAAAAAGATAAAAATAAATGTCAGCGATAAAAGAGCTTTGTTTAAAAAATTAATTGTTGTTTTCATAGTAATATTTTTTTATTGGTTAATTTATATATATTATTTATTAGTTAAATTCGCCGAAATTTAATACTTTTTTATTTATCTGCCAAATTTTTTTTAAAAAATTTTTATTTTTTTTTATATTAAGACCTTAATTCTTTGATTATTAATAATTTTGTTTAATGAAAAAAATAAAATTCATACTTAAATTTATCAAATATTACTTATTGTCAAAAGGCAAAAAAAGTATCCATTCTCCTTTTGTCTTTCATTTGTTTACAAACATTATCTTAAACAAAAATTTTGTTGCTGATTATAATAAGGTTGAGACCATCAGAAAAGAATTAATACATAATAAAAAGACCATTAATGTTACAGATTTCGGTGCTAATAGCTCTAACTTATTTTCAACAAAAAGTATAAAATATATAACAAAAAATTCTGCAAAGCAGGCAAAATATGCACAGTTGTTATATGGTCTGGCAAAACATTTTAATCCGAATACTTTACTGGAACTTGGAACATCTTTTGGGATAAGCACTATGTATCAGGCACTTGCAGTTCCTGAAAGCAAAATAATTACTATTGAAGGTTGCCCGCAAACAGCATCTGTTGCAAAAGATAATTTCAAAAAACTTAATCTTAATAATATTGAATTGCTCACTGGTAACTTTGATATTGTTTTACCACAAATTTTAAAAAATGTCCAACAACTGGACTATGTTTTTTTTGACGGAAACCATAAAAAAAATGCTACTCTCAATTATTTTGAACAATGTCTGCCTCTTATACATAATGATACAGTATTTATCTTTGATGACATCCACTGGTCAGAAGAAATGGAAGATGCATGGGAAAATATAAAAAAATATCAGCAGGTAATTGTTACTATTGATTTGTTTTTTATGGGATTAGTGTTTTTTAAAAAAGAGCTATCCAAACAAAATTTTATAATAAGATTTTAACTTAAAAAATATTTCTTTCTTCCTTGTATAATCATTTTACAAAAAATGTTCACTATAGGCATATCTGCATCAGGCAAATTTTATTGTCATTTCTCACGTCTCAGTATCCCAAAAAACAAAAAGTTATTTTGTTTTTATAATTTAATATCTATATCTTTGCAGATTATTTGTTTTAATTAATCTTTAACCATAAAATTATAATAATTATGAAAAAAACAATAAACTTATTATCAGTTATTATGCTCATAGCATTGAGCATATATTTTCAAAAAACAAATGCACAGGAAATTGCTGTTCAGGAATGGGTGGCAAGATACAATGGTCCCGACTCAT
>CAZZDX010000041.1:0-14936 GCA_964653185.1 uncultured Bacteroidales bacterium | reverse complement strand
TTTTTATCCAATGTATAAACTAACACAATTGCCTTATACTCCTGTTGCCACGCTTAATAAAGCAAGAGAAATTGCATTAAATTCAGGTATAAAATATGTGTATATAGGTAATGTGCCGGGAACTAAAGCTCAAAATATCTGTTGCCATAAATGTAAAAAAATTATTATTGAACGAAAGGGCTATAGAATATTAAACAACCATATTAAAAATGGCAAATGTGAATTTTGCGGAGCAACTATTCCCGGGGTTTGGGAATAAATATATCAGTATAAAACTACTTTCTTAAATATAATTCTTTCATCTGAATATACTTTAAGCAAATAAATTCCTTTAGGATAATTTGATAAATCTATACTATTAACATTATTGCCTTTTTTTATAAACAAATTTGTATAGCATAACTCCTCTCCCGTTATATTCATCACTTTTAATGAATATTTTTCATTTTTATCTGAAACAATTTTAATATTTAATTTCCCATTAGATGGATTTGGATAAATGCTAATCTTCGGACTTAAATAATCTTTGTTTAATATATTATTTACCAAGACAGGTAATATTACAGTATCTTGTCCACAGGCATTAGAGACAATAAGTTCTACATTATAAGTATCAATATTAGTATATGTATGAGAAGGATTTTGAACATTGCTTGTATCTCCGTCGCCAAAATTCCAGTAATAAGTATTAGCATCTGTTGATAAATCATTAAAATCAACAGTATAATTATTAACAAAAAAATCAAAATCAGCAACAGGAATCCCATTATTAATTATTGCCTCAACAGGAACGCGGGGACTTACGCAAACAGAATCTTTAACTTCCCAGTCATAAAAATAATAATAATATTGAGTGGGATTTGAACCTGCACTGCTATGCTTTATACTTATATATCCGGGCAGTTCATACGGATAAGCATAAGAGCCAAAAGTTTTTTTGCTTCTGTATAAATTAGGATAAACAGGACCTGATAGTTGCAAGTCCACGCCAGCAGGAATATCAAAATCCAAATAAACACGACTTTCACCATTAGGAATATTTACTGTAACTGATTGTATTACATTGCTGTCACTATTACGCAAACAAATAGTTCTTTGTGCTTCGCCTTGTGCATAGACCTTTACAGAAATAAGTTTGACAGGTGAATAACAGTCAAACACTAAAAAATGTTCTACATCACTGTTAAAATAATCGCCGCCATCAGAATTATCACTTTTACCAACAAACTGCGAAAGTGTTAAATCATTATTTTTCACATAATAAGTAGCAGTAGAGGATAAAAAAGGAGTAATAAATGTATCACCTGTGCATAAAAGATTTCCTCCTGTTGGAGAATCATACCATTTTAGTCCGTTATTTCCTGAAGCGGTTAATGTTAAGGAGTCGGCTCCGCAATTAGCAGCAGAATTAACAACAGGCAGACCAGGAACACAAACATTTATATAGTCATTTTTAATAATAGAATCAGAACCTATTGAGTTAACAACTTTTAACTTAACATTAAACGTTCCATCTGTTGTATAAATGTGAGTAGGATTTTGCTGTGCAGAAGTTAAGCCATCGCCAAAATCCCACAACCATACTATTGTGCCTTGTGATGATAAATCTTCAAAATTAATAACTCCTGTGCAGGAATTAGTGTTATCAGATGTAAAATCAGCAACAGGCATAGCTTGTGCAAGTTGAACATCAAGAATAGTTGTTGATTTATTTTGTGCAGAAACATTATTTATTGTCTTTGTTATGTATCCGTCAGCAGAAAATGTAAGAGAATATGTCCCTTCATAAATAGGACGGTGATAATCACCAACAGGCAAGCATGAATATACATGAGAGTTGTCAGTATCATGTGCTGCAATATAAACCTTGGCTTTTAACGGAGCACCTGTTATAGAATCTGTAACTATTCCTCTTATGCCATACAAAGATTCTTCTAAATAATTAAGCATTGACCTGTAATTATAGTTCCAGTGAGCAGGTAATTCTCCTGCATCTAAGAGTTTAACATTTGACAGTTCTAATGTAAACTCTCTGCAATTTTGAAAATAGCTCATATAATCCTGACGGCTGCCGCTAATAGTGTACCATTGATAGCCATTTGTAATACCATCATTTTGGTCATCAAGATATCCGGAAGGACTGTTTAAATGCACAGTATCTGCATATTCTCTTGAAACATACTGCCACCAGTTGTCGTCAGCGTGAAGTTTTGCCCATGTATCCCATGGATAATTTACTAGTTCTGCACCGCTATGAGTATTAGCAGACATAACAAAATTATGAGCATCAGCAAAATCCATCATTAATATTGTTTCTTTTGCCCATGCATTACCATCAGGATGGTCGCCATCTTCAATATCCGGGAAATTACGGTTTGGGTCAACATCATTTGCAAGATATCTTCTTGAGTCAGCTACTGTATTATCACCTCCCCAGTAAGTGCCATCAGGGTTAGATAAAGGATTAATCCATATCTCTATATTATTAATAAGATTTGTAATCTTTGGATTTATTCCATAATCAGACAAGAGATAATCTGCTAATCGTAAAAATATTATATAATCAACAATTTCGTCACCATGCATTTGTCCTGTATAAAAAAACTCCGGCTCATCTTCATCAATGTTTACATTATCAGAAATTTTAGCAATTAAAACAGGTCTTCCTTGTTGAGAAAAGCCAATAGTATCAATTTTACAAATATTTGGATAATCAATTTCAAATTGCAACATCATTTCCACAAAAATCTCATGAGTGGGATACCGATTCCAGTTTTGCATCTCTGCTACTGTTGTCGCCATTGTTAATGCTTTTGTGCCACCTGATTTGTATAATAATTCGTATTTATATCCTAAATCTTCAAATTCTTTAAACTCTTTTCTGTTAGCATAAGCAAAAACATGATTGCCTTTTACATTGTCAATAGATATAATTTTTGTCAATATATTGATTTCTTTTTTTGAAGATATATCAAATTTAAAATATATCTCGCCTCTTTTTTTAAATATAGAATCTATACTTTGTCTTTGGGTTAGTTGTTTTATATTTTTCTGTGCAAAAGAAAAACTTGAAATACAAAAACAGAAAATAACACAAACCGATATTGATTTTTTTAAATTATTCATTTTTTTTATATTCTTCAATCAGGTTAAGCAATTGATTATATGTAGATTTTGTTATCTTTACAAGAGGTAATCGTAAATTATTAGGAGATAATTCTAAAATTTCAAGCGCTGCTTTAATACCGCCGGGATTTCCTTCAACAAAGAGCAAATTAATTATATCAATCAGTTTATAGTGCATTTCTTTTGCTCTTTTAAAATAATCTTTTTTACAAAATTCTACTATTTCTGAAAATTCTTTTGGAAAAGCATTTGCGACAACAGAAATTGCACCGTCAGCACCCAGACACATAAGAGGTAATGTCAAAGCATCAACACCTGATATTACCAAAAAGTCCTTATGTTTATTTTTTATAATGTTCATACATTGCACAAAGTTGCCTGATGCCTCTTTAATACCAATAATGCCTCCTACTTCGTCAGCAAGTTTTAAGACCGTTTCAGCTTCAATATTTACAGAAGTTCTTCCCGGAACATTATAAATTATTACAGGGACAGGACTTGCATTGGCAATTGTTTTATAATGAAAGAATATTCCCCGCTGATTAGGTTTGTTATAATAAGGAGCAACAGACAAAATAGCATCAATACCATCAATACCATCAAAGTCCGTCTCCATAATAGAATTAATTACCTCTTGCGTATTATTACCGCCCATACCTACAACTAGAGGAACTCGTTTATTAACGGTCTCTATAACAAAATTTAAAACAGCATTTTTCTCATCTTTGGATAATGTAGATGCTTCACCGGTAGTTTCTAATGTAACAATATAGTTGATATTATTTTTTATTACATGTTCAATAATATTTCCTAATGAATTAAAATCAATATTTCCAGATTTCCCAAATGGTGTAACTATATCAACTCCGGTTCCTTTAAATTTACTGTTCATTTTTTTTAGGATTTAAAATTGTTAAATAATGAGTAACTTGTTTTATATATTGTTCAAGTGTGATTTCTTTATCAGTTTTAATCGTCATATCATAAATATCTGTATGATTTGCTCCATATCTGCCAACCTTAAATTTTGCTTTAGACAATACTGTTATATATTGAACAGGGAAACAATCTTCTGAACAAAAATCAATGATAATATCATATTCTTCTTTAACAAAATCTTTAACAAAATCATTAGATGGCTTATTATACCAATTTAGATCTCTAATAGTAAAAAAGTCAAATGAAAGTTTTGGAAAGCAATAATAAGGGATTATTGTATCTTCAACAAAGCCAAGTGCTTTTACAATCTTTTGATTTCTCTGAAGCCCTTTAACAAAATGATAAATCAGTTTATAATCCTTTTCATTAGAAGCATTATATAATAGACCTATTTTTTTTGCATTATTTAGGTTTGTCATTTTCCTCTCTCTCTTTAATTTATGCACCTCCTTTTTGAGAAAATGATTACCTATCTTATTTCTTATTTTTTTTGTAAATTTCACCTGTTAATTAAAAATAGTTTATTATTGTTAAAGAAATTGCAAAGATTGAAATAATTGCAAAGATTGTAAAGATTTTTTTTAAAAGCCCTTATCCATAATTTTTCCAATCTTTCAATCTTTTAATCTTTCCAACAAAGCGCTAATAATTATATATTGGTTCATCTATTATTCATAAATGATTTATTTATACTTAATTAACAATGCTTTTTTCATATTCATACTCACTTCCGCTTATTTTTTAATTCTGTATTGTATGCAATTGCATATAATTTCATTTGCTTGAGCATAGCAAGTAACCCGTTTGACCTTGTTGGAGATAAATTTTGTTTAAGCCCTATTTTATCAATAAAATATAAATCTGAATTCATTATTTCTTCAGGTGTTTTATCAGATAATACCCGAACCAACAGAGAAGTTATTCCTTTTACAATCATTGCATCACTATCAGCAGTAAATTTAATGAGCCCATTTTCCATTGAAGCATGTAACCATACTTTTGATTGACAACCATTTATTGAATTTTTACCTGTTTTTTGTTCTTTATCAATAATTGGTATATTTTTACCTGTTTTAATTAAGAAAGAATATTTGTCTATCCAATCATCATAAGCACTAAATTCTTTAATAATTTCATCCTGAATTTCGTTAATAGTCATTTTTAATAAAATTTTTAGTTAAACATTGCAATAACTTTTAATAATGCTTCATATAAGGTATCTATTTCTTTTTTTGTATTATAGAAAGCAAAAGATGCACGGATAGTACCGTTAATTCCAAATCTATCCATTACAGGTTGAGTGCAATGATGCCCTGTTCTTATAGCAATACCCATTTTATCAAGTATCATACCGGCATCATAATGATGTATTCCATCAATTAAAAAAGAAATAACACTGGTTTTGTTGTCAGCAGTCCCATATATTTTAAGTTTTTTTATTTCAGACAATTTTTCTGTACCATATTTTAATAATTCCTTTTCATACTCAGCAATGTTATTAATACCTACTGAGTTGATATATTCAACAGCAGCACCAAGTGCAATTGAACCAATATAATTTGGAGTTCCTGCTTCAAATTTAAAAGGAAGTGAATTATATGTTGTTTTTTCAAATGTAACAATATCAATCATCTCACCACCACTTTGATAAGGAGGCATTTTGTCTAACCATTTTTCTTTACCATAAAGGACACCTATTCCTGTTGGACCAAACATTTTATGTCCTGAAAAAGTATAAAAATCACAATCCAAATCCATAACATCTACTTTAATATGTTGAATTGCCTGTGCCCCGTCAATCAATACAGGAATATTAAAAGAATGAGCTTTTTGGATAATTTTTTTAACAGGGTTAATAGTCCCGAGAGAATTAGAAATATGATTAATAGCTATTATTTTTGTTTTATCTGATAATAATTTTTCAAACTCATCATATAGTAATTCGCCTTTATCATTACAGGGAATAACTTTTAGTTTGGCACCTTTACGATTACATAATATTTGCCAGGGTATAATATTAGAATGGTGTTCAATAACCGATACAATTATTTCATCATCTTTTGAAATAAATTCTTCACCAAAAGAATATGCAACAAGATTAATTGCTTCAGTAGTTCCTCTTGTAAAAATTATCTCGTGCGTATGTTTTGCATTTATATATTTTTGTATGGTTTCCCTTGCATTTTCATTTGCTTCTGTAGATTTTTCGCTTAAATAATGCACACCACGATGTATGTTCCCATTATAGTTAAAATAATATTCGTTCATTTTATCAATAACCTTTTTGGGCTTTTGGGTAGTAGCAGCATTATCAAAATAAATTAAGGGCTTATTATATATTTTTTGACCAAGTATTGGAAAATCATTTCTTATCTTATCTATATCAAAGTTCATAATAAAAATTATTATTGAGTTCAGTATGAAAAATACAATCAACAAAGGTATTAATATTTTGGATATATTATGATAAATTATATTTTTTTGGTTAAATCTTATTTTGAGGTGCTATGCAAAATAATTTTTTAATGTTTAGCCCTGAAAGGGCGGGATATATCAACGCAGGGTGTAGCCCTGCGAATAAAAATATGATAATCCTTATTAAGCCCTGAAAGGGCGTAATCTCATAGTGATTGTCCCATAGCTGCTTTATTTTGAGGACACCCTTTCAGTGCTTATATACTTTGTTATCGTTAATTCACAGGGCTATTGCCCTGTGTTATTGCTCATGCCCTTTCAGGGCTATAATCATTGAACCGCGATTATTCTTTATAATAAATAATCTTTTATTTCCAAGCAAATGTAACTATTTTTATCTTAGCACCTCAAAATAAATTTTTGCCATTTTTTTTACTAAACTATCAATTATTCTGCGTAAAATATAGTGGCTAAAGGTTAAAAGTTAAATGAATTAAGGACACAGATTAAAAAAATACAGATATATTTGCATCCAAAAAATATCAATAAGACGGAGCAAGCAAAAAAGCAACATTTATCAGAATATTACGTTGTAATCAAAAAAAAATTTGGCAAATAAATTTTAAATTTATTATAAATTACATTAAAGTGTCCTTAATTCATTTGTCGCATAACCGGTAGTCATTAGTCAGCAGTTACCAATCAGCAGTCGGCAAAATAAATTGCCGACTGTTTATATTATTTAAACTAAACAAAAGTTATCAAGATTTTTTCAAGATGAATAGATACAAATATTTTAAACAATACATTTCTATTAAAATATCTTCCATATTCAGTATTTTATTTATAATTTTTGTAATTTTAATTACATCTTGCAAAAAAGATGATTTTGCTACTGACACATCATATAAAATAAGCTTTTCAAATGACTCTATTCTGTTTGATACTGTTTTTACAACAGTTGGTTCAACAACAAAACAACTAAAAATATATAATACAAATAATAAAAAAATAAGAATATCATCAATACATTTAGCTGGTGGCACAAGTTCTAATTTTAGAATTAATATTAATGGTTATCCGTCTGTATCAGCTTATGATATTGAAATAAATGCCAATGATAGTTTATATATATTTGTTAAAGTTACTGTTGACCCAACAAATCAAAATAGCCCTTTAGTTATCATGGATTCTATTATTTTTGAAACCAATAACAACATTCAAAAAGTTAAATTAATAGCTTGGGGACAAGATGCATATTATCATATACCTGATACACCTATTGAAAATCTGGAAATATATATATCTTATGCCGGCTGCGAGACATCATGGAAAAACGATAAGCCACATCTTATATATGGCTATATGGTGATTGATACTGACAGCACTTTGACAATACCCGAAGGAACACAAATTTATTTGCATCCAAATGCTGTTATTTGGGTATATGATGGTGGAACAATAAAAGTAAACGGAACAAAAGATAACAGAGTATATTTTCAGGGAGATCGGCTTGAACAAAATTATAAAGACATTCCCGGACAATGGAACAGGATATGGTTATCTGCCGGAAGTAAAGATAATGAAATAAATTATGCTGTAATAAAAAACGGCACTGTAGGAATTCAGGCAGACACATTAGGAAATTCTTTGAATCCAACGCTTAGAATACATAATACTATTATAGAAAATATGAGTTCTGTTGGAATACTTGCACAAGGCACAAATATAGAAGCTAGCAACTGCGTTATAGCTAACTGCGGACAATATTCCTTAATACTTTCTCTTGGCGGTGATTATGATTTCAGACATTGCACACTGGGAAACTACTGGGATTATTCTTTAAGACAAACGCCTTCTTTGGTCTTAAATAACTGGTATGAAGATATTTATGGACAAATACAACTAAGACCTCTTAATAAAGCATTTTTTGGAAACTGTATTATTTATGGAAATAATCAAGGAGAAATATTATTAGATAAAAATCAAGACGAAATATTTAACTATAAATTTGACCATTGTCTGTTAAAGACAGAACTAAGTATTTCTGACGGAAATTATTATGTAAGCTGCATAAAAAATCTGGACCCTTTATTTATTGATTATGCTTCAAATAATTATCAATTAAATTATGGCTCTCCTGCTATTGATAAAGGAAGTATTTCTGTATTAACTTCCTCTCCATATAATATCTGTTGCGATATAAACGGAAACGGACGGAAGCTGTGTCCTGACATAGGAGCTTATGAATTTAAATAGTGCTTGTCTATAAAGTAAATATTTTTTTGATTTAAGAATAAAGATTAACGATTTTTGATTTTAGAAGTATCTGTAAATCAATGTTCTAAAATCAGTATTCCTTGTTAAATATTCAATTCTAATAATTTTTAGTAACTTGATAATAGTTAGCATTCATTAATAAAACCATCCAGTAAATCTTTTGTAGTTGTGAGAAATTTTTATAATGATTATTTTTTTATGTCTGGATAGCAATAAAACAGGGCTTATAATAAAAATTTTTAAAAATAAATAAAAAAAAGTTGCAAGCATTAAAAAAGTCGTATATTTGCAGATTAAAATAACATAAAAATAGTGTTCTCTAAAATTCACCCTGTTAAATAGCAACTTTGTTGCTCTCTGACAAAATCAGAGATTTAACAGGGTAAAACAAAAAATAGCGTTGCTAAAGTTTCTTTTATCGCAAAATCGGCAGTTTTGTGAGACAACAGAGTGGCGACTTAGTATGCGCACCCGCAAGGGTGTGTTACTAATGTTGCTTTTAATTGTTGTCTAGGTGTCTGCCGATACCTGCGATAAGTTAAATAGTAGCAGAGGTTCACGCCCTTTTTTATTGTAATAAAATAAAAAAAATATTAATCTGCCTTTTGAACCTCGGGACAATAAAAAAATAAAAATTATGAAAGTAAAAATTTTTAAATCAATTTGGTTATTATTGGCAGTATTTACAGTATTTGCCGTATTGCTTTATACCTGTAAAAAAGATGAACCGGAGCCAACTCCAACTCCAACCCCGGAACCTGTACAACTTATTATCAGTAATAATGTTGTTACTATTGATTCCTCAACATGTACATTAATAAGCGATAGCACTGAACTAATTCAGGGAATTTATCATTATCAATATACAGGAACTCCTCCAAATTATACTACGAGTTCTGTTATTGTAGGACAACAGGGATATGGTTATATGAGAAAAGTAACAAATGTTACAGCAAATGGAAATGATATTGTTTTACAAACCGAACAAGCAAGATTAACTGATGTTATTGACCAATGTGATATTCAAGATGCAATAAAATTAAATATAAGCAAAAACAAAGCATATTTTAATGGAAAACCTGTGAATATGCGGGTTGTTTATCTTGCCAAAGGTGTTAGCATTAAACAAACAAAAGACGGGAAAGGCAGTATTAATTTAACAGGCACTGAACTCTTTTCAGGCAATGTTGGTGGTGCAAATTTAACAGCAGAAATAACAAATGGTTCAATAAGTTTTGAGCCAAATTTTAATAGAGAATTAAAAATCAGTTTGATTAGTCCGCACATCAGAAAAATAAAGATATCAGCAACAGGAAGTTTAGATTTTGACTGTGATTTACAATTGGTTTGCTCTACTCCTGTTACTTATGACAAAAAAATTCCTATAGCAGCATTTGAGTTTGGTCCTATTATGCTTGGACCAGTGCCAATGTTTGTTGGCTTATCCTTTTATGCTGGTTTTGAAACAGAACTAAATCTTACCGGTAATGTTAAAGCCGGCTCTGATGCAAATGCTTCTGTTGAATTCGGTGCACAATATTATGAAAGCCAGTGGTCAACTATATGGAATAAAAGTGCAGATTTTGACCAGCATCCAATTACCTGGGGTTATGATGGTAATGCTTTTGCACGTGCTTATGTCTCACCTCAGATTAGTGTAAAAATAGCTGCTGTTGCCGGTCCTTATTTAGAAGTAGAGCCGTATTTGGAATTTAATGGTGATATACAAAGTAAACAAACAGATTGGCAATGGGAATTAGATGGTGGCTTGGATGGTAATCTTGGCTTTCTTGTTGGTATTTTTGGATATAATTTGGTTGATTATAATACTACTTTATTAAATTGGGAAACAACAATTGCAAGCAATAATAGTAGTAACCCTAACCCACCGGTTGCAAACTTTACAGCAAATACAACAAGCATTGCTGAAGGTGGCACAGTTAATTTTACCGACTTATCCGCAAATGTGCCTACTAGTTGGTCGTGGAATTTTGGAGATGGTGGAACTTCAACATCACAAGATCCTTCTCATACTTATTCAACAGCAGGGACTTATACAGTTTCTCTGACAGCAACAAACAGTTATGGCTCGGATACTCAAACAAAAACAAACTATATAACAGTTTCCGCCGCCTTCCCCTGCGGCACTTCTGTTACCTTTGTTTACAGAGGTAATTCTGTTACTTACGGGACAGTTGAACATAATGGTAAGTGTTGGCTTGACCGTAATCTTGGTGCCTCACAGGTAGCTACAGCTTATAATGATGCGAATGCTTATGGCGATTTGTTCCAATGGGGACGACTTGATGATGGGCATCAGGACAGAACAAGTGGAACAACATCAATAAATTCATCAACAGATAATCCGGGTCATAGTAATTTTATTACCGATCCTAATAGTCCTTCTGATTGGCGTGTTCCTCAAAACGACAATTTATGGCAGGGAGTAGCCGGAACGAATAACCCTTGTCCAACAGGTTGGCGAATACCAACAGATACAGAACTGGATACTGAGCGTCTTAGCTGGGGAGCAAATAATTCCAACGGAGCTTACGCAAGTCCTTTAAAACTTGTTGTAGCCGGTTACCGTTACGGCAGCGATGGCTCGCTCCACGCTGCAGGTAGCTGCGGCTACTATTGGAGTTCTACAGTTGATGGCTCCGGCGCTCGCCGCCTCTACGGCATCTGCAGCAGCGGTGCGGATATGGGTGGTAGCAGCCGTGCGACCGGGTTCTCTGTTCGCTGTATTAAGGATTGATTCGTGACACTTTATACTTTGACACTTTGACACTTACCCAACACATCCCAAAGGGTGTGTTGGGGTCGGAATTTTTTTGTAAATTTGGTTTTACAGAATATTTATTTAAACTATTAGTAAAGTAGAGACGTTGTATGGTTTATAAGTAGAGACCAAATAGAATGTAGAGACGAGGCATGCTGTATTAAACTCACAAGGTTTTAAAAATCTTGCGGGATAAGGTAAAATTGAATGTAGAGACGAATAGAATTAAATATAAAAACAATTTATACAAACAAACATTAAATTAACCCACAACTTAAGTCGTAGGTTAATAGTTAATAGTATCCTATCATATAAAATAACCGTTTTAACGGTTTACCGACGACTTTATGAACAAATTCTAACTAATATCTGTAATGATATATAATAATATTAACGACAATAAAACCATTTGTGCTTTAGCCACGCCTCCCGGCATTAGTGCTATATCCATCATACGACTATCAGGGAAAGATGCTTTACATATTTGTGAAAAAATATTTAGACCTATTAACAAGAAAATCAAACTATCCAAAGTCAAATCACATACTGTTCATTTTGGTCCAATATATGATGGCAGCGACCTCATTGACCATGTATTAGTATCTGTATTTAAAGAACCTAAATCTTATACAGGCGAAAATTCTGTTGAAATATCATGCCATGGCTCATTTTATATACAACAAAAAATTATAGAACTACTTATAGATAACGGAGCTATAATGGCAAAACCGGGAGAATATACTTTAAGAGCTTTCTTAAATAATAAATTTGACCTCTCTCAGGCAGAAGCTGTTGCAGACCTTATCGCCTCTGACTCAAAATTATCACACGACCTTGCCCTGCAACAAATGAAAGGCAATTATTCAAATAAAATAAAAGAATTAAGACAAAAACTAATAAATTTTGCATCTTTAATTGAACTGGAACTGGATTTTGCTGACGAAGATGTTGAATTTGCTGATAGAACAAAACTTTTAGAACTTTTATCTGATATAAAAAATGAAATAACATATTTAATTAAATCCTTTTCTCTCGGAAATGTGCTTAAAAATGGTATTCCTGTTACTATTATTGGAAAACCTAATGTCGGAAAATCTACTCTGCTCAATGCTTTGCTCAATGAAGAAAAAGCTATCACTTCAAAAATTCCAGGCACTACACGCGATATAATTGAAGATACCTTAATTATTAATGGTATATGCTTCAGATTTATTGACACTGCCGGACTAAAAAAAACAACAAAAAATGAAATTGAAAGCATTGGAATAAAAAAAACATACCAAAAAATTGAACAGGCAGAAATAATACTTTATGTATTTGATATATGCAACACAAATCTGCAAGAACTAAAAAAAGAAATAAATGAACTAAAAGAAAAAACAACAAAAAAAATAATAATTATTGGTAATAAAATAGATAAACTTGTTGAAATACCAATCAGGCAGTTGCCTGATAAAAATTTTGTTGAACTTGAAACAATATTTATATCAGCAAAAAGAAAAGAAAATATAAATTTTATCACTGATAGTTTATTAAAATCAGTTAATACTAAAAATATTACAAAAGACAATGTTGTTGTATCAAATGCCCGTCATTATGAAGCTCTTTCAAAAACATTAAAAGCAATACAAAATGTTGAAACCGGAATAAATAATAATATTTATACTGAACTTTTAGATGTGGATTTAAGAGATGCCTTGCATTATCTCGGAGAAATAACAGGGCAAGTTACTGATAATGAGATACTTAACAATATTTTTGGAAAATTTTGTATAGGGAAATAATACCAAACTTTATGTATTAGACAAACTGATTATCCGCACTATGCGGAGAATATTACAAATAAAATACTTATGATAGCGGAAATATTTTTATATTACATATATCAAAGATATTTTTATTCAGCAATATCAGCAATTTTGCCTGTTGTATATTTTCCGTTTTTTAGATTTTCTTTTATATGAGCAAAGGCATTTATTGTAATATCAATATCTTCTTTGGTATGAACAGTTGTTGGTATAAGTCGCAATAATATAACATCCTTAGGCACAATAGGATAAACAACTATTGTACAGAATATATTATAATTTTTTCTAAGGTCAACTGTCAAATTTGTTGCCTCAGGAATATCTCCTGATAAATATATTGGTGTTATAGGTGATTGTGTGTTACCAAGGTTTAGTCCAAGAGCTTTTAATCCTTTTTGCAGATATCTGACATTTTCCCATAATTTTCTTTTTAGTTCCGGTCTTGTTTTTAGCAATTCCAGTCGTTTCATTGCACCGATAACCATAGGCATAGGCAATGATTTTGCAAATATCTGTGAACGCATATTATACATTAAATAATTAATAATATTTTCGTTATCACTTGCTACAAAAGCGCCAATGCCTGCCATAGATTTTGCAAAAGTTGCAAAGTATAAATCTATTTTATCCTGTACACCTAACTCTTCGCCAGTGCCTGCTCCTGTCTTTCCCATTGTGCCAAACCCATGTGCATCATCAACAAGTAATCTGAAATTATATTTATCTTTTAAAGCAACTATTTCATCTATTTTCCCTAAGTCGCCTGACATTCCAAACACGCCTTCTATAACAATTAGTATAGCTCCACCTGTTTTGTCTGTTAGATTCGTTGCTCTTTCAAGTTCTTTTTCTAAATTTTTTATGTCATTATGAGGGAATACAAATCGTTTGCCTATATGCAGACGCATACCATCCAATATACAGGCATGAGATTCAGAGTCATAAATTATCACATCATTTCTATCAACAAGCGAATCTATTATAGAAACCATTCCCTGATAACCGTAATTTAACAGGAAAGCACTTTTTTTGCTAACAAATTCAGCTAATTGTTGTTCTAATTGTTCATGATATTTTGTCTGTCCTGACATCATTCTTGCTCCCATAGGATATGCAAGTCCCCATTTTTTTGCTGCTTCTGCATCAGCTTTTCTTACTTCTGCATTATTAGCCAGTCCTAAATAATTGTTTATACTCCATATTATTTTTTCTTTTCCTCTAAAAAGCATTCTGCTGGATATTTCACCTTCTAATTTTGGAAAAGCAAAGTATCCATGAGCTTCTTTAAAGTATTGTCCTAATGGACCCGGTTTACGTTCAATTTTATCAAATAAGTCCATAATATTTATATTTTAATTTATAGTTAAATTAATTTTAAAAATGCAAAGGTATAATTTTTTTGAAAAATAAATAATGCTTAAATTTGCAAAAAAAATTGTGGTTATTGACTCCGTAAAAATTAATTTCGGTCAGGTACCCGACTGATATGACACGACGTCCCTAATTATAATATCAACTTTTCCAAAGTTTTAAACTTTGTCGCGAGACCTAAAGTTGCATAAATTAAACGACATTTAGTTTTGTAA
>CAZZDX010000040.1:0-15121 GCA_964653185.1 uncultured Bacteroidales bacterium | reverse complement strand
TTGTTTATGATTTAAAAAATTTGTTTTTCAATTTTAGTCGGATAATAGTGATAAAGTATCTTTTTTTACTTTTGAATTTTCGGTAACATCTTTATTTTTACATTTTTAAACTAATTTTTACTATCGTAGATAACATAAAAAAATAATATGAATATATTTTTAGATACTTCAACTTTATTTAAACTTTATCATACAGAAGTTGGAACAGAAAAGATTGACAAAATTTTTGTAGAAAATGACGTCAAAGAAATATATCTTTCCGGCATAACAAAAATAGAATTTAATTCTGTTGTTTGGAGAAAGGTTAGGATGCAGGAAATATCAGAAGAACAAGCAAAAGAATTAACAAAGTCATTCACGGAAGATTATAAATTATATAATTTTGTGGAAGTTAATAACACTTTAATTAAAAAAGCTCAACAATTAGTTACCAAATATGGAAAAATAGGGTTAAGAACATTAGATTCAATCCAATTAACAAGTGCAATCTTAGTTAAAAAAAATATTGATATAAATAAAAGTTCCGATAATTTGTTAAATAAAATATTTGAACTGGAAGGATTAAAGATATAAAAACAAACAGAAAGTTAATTATGAATGTACCAAGTTTACCAACGGATAACCTTTACAAATTTATAGCTCTTTCAGGATTAATAATTTTCGTGCTTTTACAATACTACTTTAGAAAAGAAATAAATCATAAGCATTAAATATAGTCAATGCGGTTTTTGTGCAAATAGAAAAAATAAATATTTAAAATTTACAAGAATATATAAAAAAAATTTATTAATTTTACAGATTGAAATTTTTAAAACAAAGAAAGGAGGTTAATTTCATTTAAAAACAATTAAATTTTAAAATCAATGTAAAAAAGCGTTAGCTTTTATTTTTGTTCAAGAAATCTGGAAAATTTCAAAACCTTACAAGAATAATAAGTATGACGCCTACGCTACAAGCGTGGGCTAAACTTATTTGTAAGGTTGGGTTTTCCAGAACCTCTTGAACGGATAAGGTTACAGTTCCACGCTTTTTTATTTTATAATGTTTAACTGCTTTGGGGACTGGGCAAACAAAATTTAAAAAAAATGAAAAAATGTATTTATGCATTTGGACTGTCATGTGTAGTCCTGTTATCGTCTTGTGCTACAATTATTAAAGGCACATCAGAAAAAATTTCTTTTAACTCTCAACCACAAGGAGCAAAAGTTGTTTTAGTTCGCAAAAACAATCAAGAATCAAGTCCTTGTGTTACACCATGTGTTACATCAGTTAGCAAGAAAACACAAGAAGTAAAATTTGAACTTGAGGGTTATTATAATGAAATATACCCATTACGAAGTAATTCCAGCATGGAGTTATGGTATTTAGGAAATATTATATTGGGTGGTATTCCAGGAATGGCTGTTGATCTTATTACAGGTGGATATATAAATTTACCTGATAATGTAAATGTCGAAATGAAGAAAAAATAATCAGTTCATATCTAAAATTAGCAAGTTAAAATAGAACGCTGATAAACACTGATTGTTTATTCGTCTTAGGCGGATATTTTACTGAAAGTAAAATTTATATTTAACAAGGCAGGTAAATTATAATGACAAAAATTCCAAATTTACCTCGTTAGATAATTAAAAATTTAATAGAGAACAGTATTTCAAGTTAAATAGGGTTTGCTAAAAAGTCAAATTTTAGGCTAAAGCCTTGTTATTAGCATCAGTTTTAATCCCCAACCTAAATGACATTGTCCTGAAGGTTGGGGTAACTGATTTTAGTATATATTATTAATCCGCATCAGGCGGACCAATGACCGAAATTTCAATATTTTAAATTGTAAATTCCGCATTTATCGGAACTGTTTTAGTCATACTGAAACAAGTTCAGCACAAGTTTTGATAATTGATATTTGGAATTTATTTACTCATAATATTATTTATTTTCAATGGTATTCGTGAGATCGCTTCGCTAAGTTGTTATTTATTATTTGTATTTTGGTGCTTTAATTGGAATTATTCATTTATATTGAGCAAAGCCGAAATATTACTTTATGAATGGATACTATCTTATAAGATACATCTTACCAAAACCTTTTGTAAAATATTTATTGATTTCTCCTATATCATTTTTTTCAATTTCTTTACCATGCAAATCAGTAAGCACTCTATATAGATATACGCCGTTAGCAAGTTGGTCGCCATACTCATCTTTACCATTCCATGCATATTGAGTAATATTTCTTCCTATATGAATAGGTCCTAATTCGTCCTGATTTATTTCTCTTACAATTTTACCTGTTATTGTCATTATTTGAATTCTAAAATAAGTTGGTATTTCACTTCCTGTTAATGTAAATACAAAATGCGTTGCTGTTGAAAAAGGATTAGGCCAGTTTAATACTTGTGTGATAGATGGTTTATTAATTACTTCAAAAGAAATTTTATAATCATAATCATAATTACCATAAATATCGCCTTCGCCTTCGCCGGATATATTATTGGATTTATCTTCTGCCTGAATAAATAATTTATAAGTGCCATCTTCGGTAAATGTAGGATTATATTCAATTTTACAGGTATTGTTTGGCAATGAAGCAGGTATAAGTTTCATTGTTTCTACTCCATTTGTATTAAAATATATTCTTTTAGGTGTTGAAGATGATGGTGATTGAATAAGTATTCTGAATAAAGAAGTATCATCTAAAGCCAAAAATTTATTTTCATCATTAAGTGTTATTAAGATTTCGGGTTTGGCAGAAACAATATCACCATCAAGAATATGCACGCCATCAAAAGTAACATCAAGCATAGGATTTGTTTTATCAACATCAACATAAAAGTAAATGCTGCCAATATTATTAAAATGATATTGCTCAAGCTGGTCATATAATCCTGTTGCAGTATCAACAGGGTTAACTTCTATCCATAAGCTGTTAAGTCCTGACAAACCATTGACAGGAGCAAAAACAGTATCAATCAATATATCTCCTGAAGGATGAGGTCTAAGTTTTTTGTAAGATATAGTATGCATAATTCTATCTTTGTCAATAATCCAGTAATGGACTAATAAGCTATCTATGAAGTCATAATCACTGATGTTATGAGTTGCGGTTGAAAATATTATGTTTTCGCCCTGGTTAATAGTATCTTTATAAAAGCTATAATGAATACAAGGGTCAAGAGCTGTTTCAGGCACTCCGTCATAAATCACCTGCCATCTATCCATTTGTGAAGGAGTATGCATAGAGTCGTCTCTCATAAATGCAATTAATTTCATATAAGGATAAATATTAGCATCTATATGGTCGTATAGATTGTATATATCTTCTGAGTCAGGAGGTAATCCGTTAAGAGTACTTATAATATCTATGTCGCCTGACAGTTTTATTCCTATAACACTTAGGAGAACGGAATCAGTTGGGATTCCTTCAGCACTATGTTGTCTCCAGTGTAAAGAACCCCATTTAGATGCAGGTCCTATAAGTTCAGATTCTATAAATCCCTGGTTCCAGTTTGTTGTAAAACTATCTGGAAGTGTGATAGGTGTTGGAGAATTTAAACCTCCTATACGTTCATTTGCATCACCTATGTTGTCGCCTTTTTTGCCAAAAATTATGTAAGGCATTTTGTTCTGAATAGTTCTTATATAAGCACTTCCAATAGATTCAAAGTCCTGATAAAGTTCTTCGTCATAATCTTCTGCATGATGATTTTCGTGGCTATAAACGAGGACATAATAACCTTGTGGTATTGCGTCAAATAAATCTTCCATCAGGTCTCGCCATCCGGAAGTGCTTGAATAAAAGTCAAAGCATGCTACATCATGATCAAGATGACAATGGACATTACCAAATTGTCCAAATCCATTGCCTTGATTATGGCTCATCCATGGCTCTCCACTTACAGGGTTAAAGATGGCAAACTTCATACCACCTTGTTGGTCACCAACACAATTCCATGTATCAAGAACAGAACCATTAACTTTAAACCATTCTTCATCCCAAGGTGTATATGGATAATATCCTGTTTGCACAGACAGTGATTTTATATCATTTACAAAATCAAATTTTCGTTCAGGTTTATTATATTTAACATATTGGTATCTGTCATTTTTAAACTGGAAAAAATGTGCTTGTCCCCAGCCCCTTTTATCTTGTATATACTGAAAAGAGCTTTCCCGCCAGTTATAAGAGCTGGTGCTGCTTGAATCTATACTCACTCTCCAGTAATATACAGTGCTGTCAGTAAAGATTACAGGTGGCTTCCATGTTACTACACCTCCCGAATGATTTATAATTGTAGAATTAATAAAAGGGCTATTAAAAGCATCTGTTGTATCAATTTCAAACACATAATCTCTTGGAGAGGAAAAAGGGTCGCCTGTTGATGCCTTTAATGTTATAGTATCAGTAGGGATAATAGCATATTTATAAGGATATACAGGCACAATATCAGCAGATTTTATAAGTAAATTTACTGTTGTAGTATTATTAAAAAAGTTGTCTATTTCATCTATTTCATCAAATACATCTAATGTAATTTTAAAAGTGTTAAGTCCCAAACCATTTATAACATCAATGGGTAGTTTGAATGATAATGTATCTTTAAAATAAGTAGCTTTTATTTTTTTCAGGTATGTTTTACTGGTAATTCCGTCAGGAAAAGTTCTTATTACTTCAACTATAAAAGAATCATTTACTGCTCTTCCTATATTTGTAGATATTATATTAATATCAAAAGAATCAACTTCATTGGTAACATTTGCAGGAGTAAAATAGACATTAGGCGGAATAATCATATAATCAGGTTTAGAATGAGAATTGATGATTATGGCAGGGTCACCATGCAAGGTCATTTCAAGAGCTAGTTCTTTAACATAAATATTGTTAGGATAATTGATTTCATTGGTCTTAATAGTTTGCTGGATACATTTGCCAACAGGTTTTCCATAATTAAGATAGCTTATGTTTCTATAAAATTCCGCAGAATAAGTATTTAATAATTGTGCTGTCTCTACTGTAACAGAAGCTAAAAATCCTATCATTCCTTTATTCTCAATAAGTATGAATGCTTCGCTTGAGTTTTCTTCGCTGCCAAAAATGTCTCCTGCCCAGCAAGAGTTTGCTAGTAAGAATGGATATTTACCATAGTTGTTATATTCGGATGGATTATCAATACTTTGGTCAAATCCTATGCCGGCTGCGTGACCAAAAAAAGTCATAAGAGAGACACCGTTATTGATAATGTCTTTTAAAGAGTTAGATTGATTAATTTGTATAGGTGCAGATGAAGTTTTAAGAAATGTTCTTACAAAACCGCCAAACAAAGTATCTTCAATAATATCTTTATAATTATTAAGGTAACCAGCGAATGTGAGTTGTTGTGATAAATTAGTTCCACCTCCGAAATGAAGTACATTTTTCATCCATTCTTCAGGTTGTATTTGTGCTGCTTCATATAATATAACTTTGTTAAGATACAATCTGACATGATCAATGGTTTTTGCACTTAATCTGCCTGTAGAAATTGCCGGGTAATATAAAGTATCTGTTATTCCCGATGTAAACAGAATATCAGAAGGCGGATTTCCAAATGTAGGTACTAATGTATTATTAAAATAATAACCGTTTTTACGATAACTAATGGCTTTATATGACTTGCCGATTAAAAATAAATGTTCAGGTATATTTGTAAAATTATCAATAGCATAGTGAAGAAAGTTACGTATAGCCAAAGGATGTTTTCTTATCCCATAAGAATACTGGTCATATAAATCATCTATATCTACAAGCAATGTTTTATATCCTGTAGAGTTTCTGTAGTTTTTATAGCTAATACATTCTGTCCATAAACTTTTATGAGTAATAATTATATAATCTGAGTTTACATTTTCTCCACCTGTATAGTCAGTAAATTTTGCATAATTGGAAATATCAGATGATACAGGAGTTATAGAGTTTATAATTGTTGTCTGATTTTCAGAAGTCAGATAGCATTTTTTTTCCAATCCGGTATTAGGTATTAGTGCTGAATAATAGCTTCCGTTTTTATTAACTTTAATTCTTTTATTATTAGTAAGGTCATATAATCGTGCTGTATCATCTGTTTCAATATTAAAATTACTAAAGTTTAATAAATCTTTTGGCTGTGAAGAATTTGGTATATAAAGATAGTAATTTGATAAATTTTCAAGATTAAAAGTATGAGGATATTTTATTGATATATATGCAACAGTGTTTCTGTCAGCTTGATTTCCATATATAGGTATAGAAGAGAACAAAAAACTTGTGTTTGGATTACCAAGATTGTCAGGAGAAGTGGTATGATTAAATTTTTTTATTATATAACCTTCATAGAGCGTATCTATTATTATATCAGCAAATTGTACTTTAAGATGATGGTCAGGGTTTAATCCTGAATAATCAGAAGCACCTATAACAGTGAAATTGATACTTACATCAGGTCCGGAGTTGTAAACATTTGTAGTATTAATATTTTTTGTAATGCCGGCTCCCATACTAAATCCATTATCAAACCATCCTTCTGTTGCTGTATATTCAGGGTCTGTTACGCCATTGTTATTAGTTTCTCCTTCAAAATATTTATTAGTATAGTCCTGTCTTGATATTTTAAAAAAATAAGGCAAAGGAGTATATCCGCTAAAATATACATCATTTTCAATTAGCATTCTTTTATTATTAATAGAAGAATTCCATGTCAGATAATATGTGGCTGTATCTGTGAATAAACTATAATTTGTATTTGCCTGAGAAGATGGAGTATCATATATCTGAGCATCAAGCCATCCATCATTTTGTTCAGCATAAAATTCAATATAATCACTATTATTGAAAATACCATCATTTTCGCCTTTAATATAGATATATTGTTCAGTGCCGCTATTAAAAATCTGGAAACTTCGCGGGTCAAAGGAACTTATTGGTATTCCTGCTGTTACTAATGCAGTATAATTAATACGATAAATACCGTTTTTATAAATATTGATTTTATAATATTGCTGAGAATAGTTTATCCATTCATTACCATAAGGTTGTGAATATGAATAACTTACTAAAAAAGTAAAGAAAAATATAAATATGTAAAATAGTTTTTTCATATTTTTATAATTGGTTGATTTGCAATTACTTCTGTCTTTTAGCTTTTGACTATTATTCTTTTTAATAGCTAACGATTATCCGTCTTTTTTAATTTTATCAGGCAGTTGCCTGATTATTGTTATTAGTCATATTCATGCAATCATCAGTCAAAAGCCTGACAAGTTTTAGCAATTTAACAATAATTTAGCAATTTAACAATTTTTTTATAAATCAAAGCTTGATATTGATATTTTATTTATATTAAATTTTAAAGAGAATACGTTTGAATATAGAGCAATAGAACTGTTTCCTATATCAGTAAGTGCATAATCTATTGTTAATATATTTTTAATTTTTATTCCTATACCTAAGTTAGGTTGAAATGTTTTAAATTTTTTTCCGGTTATATCTGTTTCGTTTTGTATGTTACATATTCCTCCTCTTACAAACACAAAATCATTATATGATAGTTCTATTCCAATGCGTGGGTCAATATTAATTGTTTTGTCTGAAACAAGAACATTTCTTTGTCCGTCAAAAGTAAGATTAAAATCAGTAGCAATAAGAGAATATATTTTGTCATGATATATATTTATTTTTCTGCCAACTCCTAATATTAGTTGTGGCAGGGTTACTTCTAATGAATTTTCAGGTATTTCATTTCCTGTTATAGAAAATGTTTCTTTCATTTTATCGTTTAAGTCAAAACTCCATGCATTAAAAGTAGATGTAATATCTTTTCCAAGCACCCCAAATTTCCAGTTATTAACATCATATTGAGCTCCTATATCAAAACCAAAACCCCAGGCATTAGCAAAATCACCTGCTTTACGGCGAATTATTTTTGCATTTGCACCATATCTAAAACCTTCAAAAAAACTTTTTTTACTATATGAAAATAAGAATCCATAATCGGCGGAAGAAAAGGATTTGATTTTGTCATAATTTATATTACCTTCACTATCAATTAGTTCTGATGTGTCAGGAATATCATCAATACCAAATCTGATAAAAGTAAATCCCAAAGTGCTTGTAGCATCAATGCGGGCTGATATAGCTCCATAATCGTATTTGGCAATGCCTGCAAAATATTCAGAATGCATTAATGCTATTTGAACAGAAGCAGGTGTAAGGCATAATCCTGCGGGATTCCAGTAGCCGGAAGTAACATCATTGACAATAGCAGTATTTGCATTTGACATTCCCAATGCTCTTGCACCTACGCCTATTGACATAAATTCATTACTGTATTTAGGTGTTTGAGCATATATGTATATACTAAATATAAGTAACAGAAAAGATATAGTATATCTTTTTAGCATATCTTTTTAGTTTTATTTTAAAAGTAAAAGTAATAAAATTAAATTTACCATAAAGATACGAAATTTTTGTGGATTAGTCAAGTATTATTTAAAAAAAGATTATAATATGCTAATATTTTTACAATTTTATTATGAAATATTTGGCATTTTTCAAAACCGTATAAAAATAGTTTACACTTTTTTTGATTCTTGAATTTCCCCGAAGGGGAAAAATATTAATAACTCCGTATTTACCCCGTTGGTCATATGACCTACGGGGTGAAATGCGGAGTTAAAGAAATAATAAATTATGTTACAATCAGGCAACCGCCTGATTGATATTAATATGATTAGTTAAATACCACAGGTTACGTGGTATTTAAAATTAAACTCTTTCAGAGTTTCAAAAAAGTGTAAACTGCAAAATGAAAGATGCCAAATATTCTCAATTAAATAGTGCTTGTCTATAAAGTCCGAAAGTTTAGATGATTTTATTATTTAGCATAAGCATTCTTGTATTGCAATACATATCTGCAATATGAACAGACACTATTTATATTCCTAATTTTTTTCTGATATTTTTAGGTATAGCGTTTTTGTTAACAATGATTGAAATTGTTTTGTATCGCACAAAGGACTCAGAAGCATAAAAATATCCTTTATAGTCATTACCTCTTATTTTTGTTCCCCATGAATTTTTTACTTTATAATATTTTGTGCCGTTTTGGTCACTGGCTATTCCTATTATATGCATTCCATGGTCATCACCTGTTGTATAATTATCAAATCCCTGTTGTCTTATTTCTTGAGTAATTATTTTTTCTTTTCCCGGCTCTTTAAAACTATAGAGTTCTTTATCTTTTTCTTTATCAGTTAGTTGGTCCCATTTTGTTTTTGCAGAATCTGACATATTAATAGTATCTTTTTCAGGGACAACAGCTATACCATTTTCAAAAGAAGCTCCCTCTTCAGAGACATCACTTGCCCATACTAATGAATAGCCGTTATTTATGGCATTATCCATAACTTGCTCAAGTTCATCCAATGGTATGTTATAAACGTTTCCCTGTGACCAGTTATCAGGTATTTCTATTATAAATTTTTTGTAAAAAGGATGATGGGTAAAAGATGTGATTTCAATATAATCATCAGGATTTAAGCCAAGTTGTTTTGCAAAACTTTTTGGAGTATATTCTTTTTCTTTATATGTGAAGGTCTTTGGCGTTTCTCCTAAATATGCGTTCAAGCTGGCATCAAAAGCATTATGCCATACAGGAGTAATTTTTTTGTTTTTATTTTTTATTACAGCATCTACTATTCCTTTTAATACAAGGTCCATTTCACTATGAATATGTTTTTTTTCACCTATATTTAGTCCTGTATATACTTGCTCTGGCACAATACCATAATCTCTGATTACATCTATTACATCATGTGATTCGCCACCAGCAGCAAATGTCATATTACCGTGCATACGGACATATTTAGTAGCTTTTTCTGAGTATGTATGCCATACTATAAACATCTCTGACAGGTCATATTCCTCTTTTCCCATTCTAATAAGTTCTGTTTCAATAAATGATACACCGGCAAAACACCAGCAGGTTCCTGAATGATATTGATTTTTTACAGGTGTTGTTCTTACCTGTTTTTTTATTGTAAAAACATATCCTTTATCTGTTTTAGATGTATCTTCCTGTGCATATATGTTATTGATAGCAAAGGATGAGATAAAAAATAATAATGTGAAAATTAATTTATTTAAATTGTTTTTTTTCATAAAAGTAATATTTTTAAAGTAAGTTTTTTTAATTTTATTAATTGAAGACAAACTTACATAAAATAAATTTATTAAGACAAAAGAGAAAGAAAAAATTTATATTTTTATTTATCTAATATTATTTTATTAATTTTGCAAAAATATATATTTTTCTATTAGTAACAACTTGTAATATGTTTCTGCATTAGTATAAAATGGTGGGTGTAGCTCAGTTGGTTAGAGTGCCGGATTGTGGTTCCGATGGTCGTGGGTTCGAATCCCATCTCCCACCCTGATTTAAAACAATGTCATTTTAGTTAAGATACAATCATCTGAATAGCAGTGCATTATAACAACTAATAGTATCGTCTCAATAATTAATGGTAAATTATACAATATAAAATCCAAAATCCCAAAATCAAAATCCAAAATAAACCCCAAAACCTAGATCCCATCAGGTAACTGCCTGATGAACTTGGGATTTATTTTAATTAATACCATTACTTTTTGAGAGGATACAACTAATATATGTATTTGAATATCGAATAATGAATAAAAGTAAAAAAAAATCGTAATTCATCATTCTATTGTTCGTTATTCATTATTTAATAATAAAATCTACGAATTGTAAATATTTAGTTATTAGGCAATTACGCCTTAACTAAACAACATTGTGATTTAAAATAGTGTTTTAATTTTTTAAATTGAAACACTATTTTTTTTTGTCATCAAACTAACGACAACAACAGCCAAAAAAGCCAATACAAAAGAAATAAATCTTACACTTATAAAATTATCAAGCACAGAAATACTTGACCATACAATTGTAGAGATAGTCCCTGTAAGCATTCCTGCAAGAGCTCCTTGTTTTGTTGTCTTTTTCCATTTTAACATTAACAAAAGTGCAGGACCAAAAGAAGAGCCAAGTCCTGCCCATGCATAAGATACAAGTGTAAATATTAGTTTTTTTGAAGTAATTGCAATGATAAATCCAATACTACCAACTAAAACAGTGATAATACGGCTAAAATTTAGCATAAATCTCTTTGAAAGCTCTTTTCCAAGTGTCTTGTGATAAAAATCTTCAACTACTGATGAGCTTATAACTAATAGTTGGCTATCTGCTGTTGACATCATAGCAGCTATTGCTCCTGATATAAAAATACCTGCAAGCCATGAAGGAAGTAATGTATTTGCAATATAAGGCATTATTTTTTCAACATCAGAGAAATGCCCTTGTCCACAAATAGAAAGTCCTATTAAACCAATCATTAAAGAACCCAAAAATGCAGGTATTGCCCATGCAATAGCGATTTTTCTACTTGTCTTTATTTTTTCAGGGTCTTTTATAGACATAAATCGTGTTAAGAGATGTGGCTGTCCCATATATCCAAAGCCCCAACTCAATCCGCTTACAATAACAGCTATTGCTGCCCAGCCCGTCTTACTTCCTGTTATGCTTAAAAATTCATTTCCTTGTTGTGCAATAGCAGAACTTAAAGAACTGCCCATATTGTTAAGTTCAAATAATCCAACAACAGGCAAAACTATTAATGTGCCAAGCATTATAATTCCCTGTATAAGGTCTGTCCATGCAACAGCAAAGAATCCTCCCATCATAGTATAAAATATAATAACAACAGCACCAATAATGATTCCTGTCATATTGGGAATATTAAATGTTACATTCAAAACTTTACCTGCACCATTAAACTGAGCTGCGAGATAAAAAGTAAAAAAGAAAACAATAATAAGCATAGCTACAATGCGTATTGACTTATCGTTATGATCAAATTTTTCTGCAAAAAAGTCGGGAAGTGTTATTGATTTATATTTTTCTGATTCAACTCTTAAATCTTTTGCAATAACATACCAGTAAAAGATGATACCGAGAATACATCCAAGAGCTGTCCATATTTCTAAAACCCCTGTTGCCAAAGCAGCACCCGGAAGTCCTAATAATAGCCATGCTGACTCGCCAGATGCTCTTTCAGAAAAGGCAACTACCCATGGATTTAGTTTTCTGCCTGCAAGGAAAAAATCTTTATGCGATTTATTTTTACCATAAGTAATAAAACCAACCGCAAGAACTAAAATCAGATATACAATAAAACCTATTAAAGTATAATTCATAAATTATTTCTTTTTTGATGATTTTATTTGTTCTGCTTTTAAAAAGTATTCTTTAGATTTAGATGTTTGTCCCATATTTCTGTATGTTCCGCCAATATTCATATATAATCGTGGCTCGTTAGGATTTAGTTCCAAAGCTTTTTTTAAATAATAAATTGATTTATTAAAGTCATTTTTCAAACCATATACAATTCCTATATTTTCCAACACAGAAGAATTTTTTGGATTTATTTTATATGCTTTCATAAGATATACAAATGAAGTATCAATTTTATGAAATGTCTTTCCATATATCTCACCTAACTTGCCATAAGCTTCATCACAATCAGGTTTTGATGCTATAATATTATTTAATATTGTAATACTTGTGTCCGGATTAACATTTTCATATACTCCTGCTAATTGGGTCAGATAATCATAATTATCAGGATGATATTTAATAAGCATTTTATAATCTTTTATAGATTCTAAATAATCCTTTTTTTTATTAGTAAGCTGAGCAAGATATAACAGATTAGTCAAGGCATCAGGATAATCAGAACTGATTCTTAAGCAATTTTCAAAACATAATCTTGCCTGATTAAATTTGTCAAGTTTCAGATATGCATTTCCCAGTAATACCCATCCCTGAATATAAAGAGGATGAATTTCAACACCTTTGCTAATATATTTAACCGCATCTCTTAGCAAATTGTTTTTAATAATTTTGTTTTCCTCTTTATCAGATTCTTCTATTAATTTTCCTCCTGCTGATACATTACATTTAGCACTGTTATAAGATGTTTTAACATCTGTTGTAAAAAGTGTAAAGTCGTTTCTCCATACATAATTTCTGCTAATTGTCTTTATAGAATATCCAAGCATTATTATTAATAAGATTACTGTAATAAATTTATTATAAGAATCACTGTTATGTCTATGCTTTTTATATTTTTTGTTGAGCAAATAAGCTATAATTATTGTCCATCCCAATGAAGAAGCAAACATAAACCGTTCATTCATAAAAGTTCCAACATTAAAAACAAGATTGGACGAAACAGAAAAAATGAGTATAAAAAACAAAATGCAATAAGCTATAATATCTTTTTTCCATATTTTTATTAGTGCATATATTATAAAAAATGAATATATTAATAAAGAAAAAACAGCTCTTAAATCAGTCCAGTTAATGACAGGTATTTGTTTGGGATAATAATCGTGTGTTAAAGGATGAGGAAACAATATTAATTGTAAATATTTGCCAAAAGTGTAAAAAATTGTTGCATATTTTTCTCCAAAAGAGGTATGCAAAAATGGATTGTTAAGCAATTCTTTTCCAACAACTTTATTATTGGTTATTAAAAAACCAAGAGCATTATATCTGATAACAAAATAAATAATAACAGCAACAGATAAAGAACCAATAACAGCGACATAATCCTTTACAGATGTCTTTGTAAATACAAATAAAGTAAGTGGTATAACTGCAAAAAATGTTATAGCATTTTCTTTTGATAAAATGGCAAGAATAAAAATAAAAGAACTTAATATTAGATGAATAATCTTTTTTTTATCAATATATTTCAATACAAAATATAGAGTAGCCATTGCTCCAAGCATACTCATTATCTCGTCTCTGCTTTTTATGTTTGCAACAACTTCTGTATGTATAGGATGTGCTATAAATAAACCAGTCGCTATAAAAGGAATAGATAAATACCATTTATTTGCTTTATAATCTTTAAAAAGTATTTCTAAGACCTTAAATATTAATAAACATGTAAGAGAATATAATAAAATATTAATCAGATGCCCTACAAACGGGCTTAATCCAAAAAATTGATATTCTATTGCAAAACATATTTGAGACAAAGGTCTGTAGCGTCCACCTACAAGCAGGTTTTTATTTTTACCGTGAAAACCGACAAAAGCATCATTGGTCATAATATCTTTAATGCCATAAACGCCTTGTTTTGTAAATTTGTTTTTATATATCATCATCATATCATCAAGAGCATAATCAAAACCTATGGTGTTGATATACAATACTATAGACAATATCAGGAGAGATAAAACAGGTATATTGCCGGTTTTAAAAAGATTGGATTTTTTTGATATTAATTGTGTGTGTGTTTTCAGGTAACTGCCTGATGATTTAGGAGTTTCTTTTGGCTTGTGATGAATATTTTTATACTTTTTTTTCAAAAGGATATTTTATTTTGATTATCTAAAAATTTGTATTTATTCAGGTATCAAAAGTTATTATATTTTGTCAGGCAATTGCCTAATTTTTTTTATTACTATTGGATAAATGGTTATATGGTTATATGGTTATATGGCTATATGGTTATATGGCTATATGGTTATATGGTTATATGGCTATATGGTTATATGGTTATATGGTTATATGGTTAATTTTGTATTTGTTATATTTATCTGATGATTTATTTCTTTGGGTAACTTTTGTAATTCACCAAGAATGTAATTATATTCTTCCTCTTTTATCAGCTTCCTTATTTTTGATTTTTCATTCCAGTCAAGTGATTCTTTAACAGATCCTCTGCTGTAATAATAGAATTTAATTTTATCTTTTTTGTGATACCTACCAAATCCTTCAGCAATATTGGCTGAAATTGAATCAATTGATTCAACAAACTGACCGCCAACATGTCTTTTAGCAAACCAATTCCATTTTATCACCACGTTCCATACATAATTGCTCAAATTAAAAGCGATTTTATAAGCAGGAACATCGTTTAATTTTAAATATTTCTTTTCAATCATCATTAATTTTTTAACATTAGTGTCCGATTAAATTTAATATTATTATAGTTATCGTTTAAATGTCATTTAATATTT
>CAZZDX010000039.1:0-15191 GCA_964653185.1 uncultured Bacteroidales bacterium | reverse complement strand
ACATTATCAATAGGGCGTTTTATCATTCTAAATTATTTTTAGTCGGACAGTAGTGATTTTTTAACCATATAACCATATAACCATATAATCATATAACCATCCCAAATATATGAGAATATTTTCTGCCCGGTCGCTATATCATTTTTTTGTTACCAAATTTTTCATTCAAAGTCAGGATAGAGCAAATATTTTTTTCTTATTTTTTTAAACTTTTCAATATCAGGTATCCAGCTTTTTCTAATCTCTTCTTCAGATATACCATTAATTATCTGTTGTCGCAGTTTAGAAGTGCCTGCTAATTTATCAAAAAAAGAACTATTAAAATAATCATTTTTATCTGATACCTCTTCATATGTGCCTGTTAACCAAAAAAGGTATATACGTTTTATATTTTTTATATAATTATCAGCAAAATTTGAAAGATTATATCCATTACATTTTATTCCTTTATAAGGAGGGTCAGAGCATTCTCCTTTAATACTTCTCGGAGTAAAAGAAAAGTCAGTATTTTTAAGATCCGGACAACCAATAATCTGAAATGGATAATCTGTGCCTCTGCCAACACTGATTTTAGTGCCTTCTAATAATCCCAACGAAGGATATAAATAAATAGCATCCATTGTTTTTAAATTAGGTGATGGATTAATAGGAAGTATGTAATGATATGTATGATTATAATTATCAACAGTTACATATTTTAAATCACACTTAATTCCTTTTTTTAACCATGCTTCTCCATTAAGCATACAAGCATATTCAGCTATTGTCATACCATAAACAACAGGAATAGGATCTACTCCAACAAAAGATGAGTATTTTTTTTCAAGAACAGGACCATCTATATAATAACCATTAGGGTTTGGTCTGTCAAGAACTAAAAGTGGTATATTATTTTCAGCACATGCTTCCATAATATAATGCAAAGTAGAGATATAAGTATAAAAACGAACACCTACATCTTGTATATCAAAAATTATAACGTCAACATCTTTTAAATAAGATTTTTGTGGTTTTAAATTTTTTCCATAAAGAGAAATCACCGGCAATTTTGTTTTTGTGTCAATATAACTTTTAATATGTTCTCCTGCTTCCTTTTCACCTCTGAATCCATGTTCGCAACAAAATATTTTTTTTACTTTAATGCCTGCCCTTAGCAAACTGTCAACGAGATGAACATTGCCTATCATAGAGGTCTGATTAGCAACTATTGCAACGTTTTTGTCTTTTAAAAAAGGAAAATATTGCTTAGTCCTTTCTGCTCCAACTTTAACATCTTTAGCAGTAATGACTTTATGTGTTACATCTGTCAGATTCTGACTAAATAATAATGAAATAAATGAGATGTTAAATATTGTAAAAATAATAAATAATTTATTTTTATAGTGTTTTTTGAACATTTTTATTTTTTTATTATATTATAAATATTTTTTTAAACAGCCAAAATTATACAATTTTATTAACATATTTAATTAAAAATATAATTTTATATCAAATTTTTGACATTTTTCAAAGCCGTATAAAAGTAGTTTACACTTTTTTTGATTATTGAATTTCCCCAAAGGGGAAAAATATTAATAACTCCGTATGCAATGCGGAGTTAAAGAAATAATAAATTATGTTACAATCAGGCGGTTGCCTGATTGAATAAAACTAACATAATAATTATTTTTCTATTCAATCAGGCAACCGCCTGATTGATATTAATATGATTAGTTAAATACCACAGGTTACACCTGTGGTTATTAAAATTAAACTCTTTCAGAGTTTCAAAAAAGTGTAAACTGCAAAATGAAAGATGCCAAATTTTTTTAATATTAATAGAAGTCCCCTTAAATATACTGATTATTTTTTTATATTGGTTGCGTATAATTCATAAAAAAATTATGTAAATTTGTCAATTATTAAAATTTTATGATTTGAATACAGAATTTTTTATTGCTAAACGTATTTTTAGTAAGGACAAAGGTAATTTTTCACGTCCTATTGTAAATATAGCTATAATAAGTATTGCTTTAGGATTAGCAGCTATGATTATTTCTGTTGCTATTACAATGGGTTTTCAAACTGCTATCCGTAACAAAATTATTGGCTTTGGCTCTCATATACGAATTAATAAATATGACCTTAACTCTTCATATCAGACAATACCTGTTGATAAAAATCAAAAATTTTATCCTTATTTAGATACTGTAAAAGGCATTAGACATATACAGGTTTATGCTATAAAAGCAGGTATTATAAAAACAAAAGAGCAAATATACGGAGTTGTCCTTAAAGGTATAGCCAGTGATTATGACTGGTCTTTTTTTAAAAAAAAAATTATTAAAGGTAAACCATTGATCGTAAACGATTCAATAAAAATTAATGACATTGTAATATCTAAATATATAGCAGATAAGCTAAAACTAAAATTAAATGATGATGTTGTTATGTATTTTATACAAGACCCACCACGGATGAGAAAATTTAAAATCTCCGGTATTTATGAGACAGGATTAGAAGAATATGATAAAATTTATGCATTAGTTGATATTGCTCATATACAAAAACTTAATGCATGGACAAAAAATCAGGTATCAGGATTTGAAGTGCTTATTGATGATTTTGATGACTTGGACAAAATGGGTAAATATGTATATAATAATATAGGATATGACCTTAATTCCAAAACTATTAAAGAATTAAATGTATCATTATTTGATTGGCTTAACTTGCAAAATACAAATGTATTTATAATACTGGTAATGGTGATATTAGTGGCAGCAATAACTATAATATCAACTCTGTTAATACTTATACTTGAAAAAACTAATATGATAGGTATTTTAAAATCTCTTGGTGTTAGAAACTGGAGTGTGCGTAAGATATTTATCTATAATGCAGAATATATAATAGGAAAAGGAATTTTATGGGGAAACATTATAGGCATCGCTATTTGTCTGTTACAAAAAAAATTTGAAATATTTACATTAAATCAGGAATCTTATTATGTGTCTGTTGTGCCTATTGATATAAACTTACTTAACATTTTGATGATTAACCTTGGAACAATTTTTATTAGTGTGCTGATATTAATTATTCCTTCATACATAATAAGCCGAATAACACCAATAAAAGCAATAAGATATGATTAATTTTATGCGTTTAGCATAAGTTAGGTTAAACCCCGATTAATCGTTTGAGCGATTTCAGAATAAAAGTTTATTTTTGCAATCTAATATAAAAATAAAATTAAGTTATCATAAACAATCAGGCAACCATGTTCGGCTACTGACGAATGACTGATCCAATGGTATAAACAACTAAATATCAACTAATTACAAAAATATAAATATATGAAACATCCATGAGCTAACGCACACACAAGGGGATGATTATATTAATAAATTGAAATTAGAAATTAGAAATTAGAAACTTGAAATTGTCCAATATTTTTAACTCACCCCTTTTGGTTCCCCTCTCTACTGGTAGAGAGGGGTTAGGGTGAGTAAAAAAATAAAAATTGAACCTTAAACCTTGAATTTGTAACTGCTTAATAATGAACTAATTACAAAAATATAAATATATGAAACAACTATTTCTTATCACATTATTATTAATAACTACTTTTAACATAAATGCACAAAGCACAAAGAAAATTAAAAGTCAAAAAATTAAGTCAATAACTGTTTGGGAATCTAAGTATAAAACACCTAATGCAAAAGAAAATAAAGAATCTGTTTCTAAATTTGACCAAAATGGTAATCTTATTGATGAAATTACTTATGACAATACAGGAAAATTTAAAGAACATATATCTTATAAATATAATCAAAATAATAAAAAAATAAACGAAACTTATTACACTCAAAAAGGAAATATAACTAAAATCATTAAATATACATATAATGAAGAAAATCTGAAAACAGAAAAAAATGTATATGACGGAAATAATAAACTAAAATCAAAAAAAAGATACGTCTATAAATATTAAGCAAGCTTTAAACTTGATACTTGAAAATTACGGATTACGGATTAGGGATTTTGAGTTATGTAATTTGTAACTTGTAACCTAAAACCTAAAACTTGAAACGACAAACGATTGAACTTTGAACTTTATCTATATTAACCCTAAATTGACTTGACAGATATTAATAACATTATAAAAGAATTTTCTTCTGTAACACTAAAAGAAATAGACAATGTGAAACTTATGAATCGCATTGACACTAAATTTATTATAAATACCGATAATTTATCATCTATATTAGAAAAAGCAAAAGATAATTATAAAGTTTTAAAAATTGATGATAAACAAAGTATGACTTACAAAACAATATATTTTGATACGGAAAATTTTTCTATGTATCTTGAACATCAAAATGGTAAACTTAACCGTTATAAAATAAGAACAAGAGAATATATTGTATCAGATACAAAATATCTGGAAATAAAACTTAAATCAAATAAAGGTAAAACAATAAAAAAACGGATAAAAATTAAATCAGACCCAAAAAAATTACAACTGATAAGTAAAAAAGGAAAAAAATTTATAAAAGAAATTTCTCCTTTTACTTATGACGAACTTAGCCCCAAACTGTGGATAAATTATTCAAGAATAACATTAATACATAAGAAAAATAAAGAACGTATAACTATTGATTTAAACTTAACATTTAAAAATCATATAAATAACAAAATTGACTTGCCTTATTTAACGATTATTGAAGTAAAACAGGAACATTTTTCCTATAAGTCCGATTTTATTCAAATATTACATCAGGCAAAAATTCAACCAACAAGAATAAGTAAATATTGCACAGGAACAGTTCTTTTAAATAAAAATATAAAATACAACAGATTTAAAAATAGATTATTAACACTAAATAAACTTAACTATGATAACAAATATTCTTACTGCTTTGCCAGATGATAAATTTTTCGGACTCGGAATTTTTAATTCCCAAAGTTTTTTAGAACTAATTGTTCGTTTTGCATTTAATATGATTGTAATATTTATTATAGTCCGTTATCTGTATTATTCTTCAACAAAACGAAAAAACTATCTATTCACTTATATTGTAATCAGTATATTGATATTTTTCTTAACATACTTACTGAGTAATGTCAAACTACGATTAGGTTTTGCATTCGGCTTATTCGCTGTATTTGGAATTCTGCGATACAGAACAGAAACTATTAGAATAAGAGAGATGACTTATCTGTTTGTTGTTATCGCTATCTCGCTTATTAATGCTTTATGCAACAAAAAAGTTAGCTACATAGAACTTTTATTCGCCAATTTAGTTATAATAGGAACAATCTGGGTAATAGAAAAAATAGTATTTTCAAAAACCGAATTATTCAAAATTATTACTTATGAAAAAATTGAACTCATAAAACCTGAAAACAGAAAATTGTTAATTCAGGACATTGAAAAAAGAACCGGTCTTAAAATTAATAGAATAGAAATAGGTAAAGTAAACTTTTTAAGAGATACTGCTGATATAAAAATATTTTACTATCAAAATAATCCTCCTGAACTGGATGAGTTAGAGCAAGGAACTCAACCTTATACTGACAATGACGATGATTTTTAATAAAATATTTTTTCCTAATATATGAGATAAATTCATCTTTCATATTCGTAATTGTCCAGACACAAGTCACAAGATACAAGATACAAGACACAAGACACAGGACATAGGACACAAGCCAATAGCCAATAGCCAAAAGCACATAATTTTCTTATGTAGGGCTTACTGAAAATTGAATATTTCAGGCAAAATAATTCAAAATAGGTCATCCCTATGGGACTTATTACATATTGTTTAACTTAATCCCTGAACTTCCGTTCAGAGCTACAAATAGAAAATTACTCACAATATTAATTATTTTAAAAGGTGTTCCCCAAAGGATATCGCTTCGCTCTACCTACGGGGCAAGCGTGAGATCGCTCCCGATAAATGCGGGATTTACAATTCGCTAAGTTCCTATGGAATTATATTTTGTCCTATAGGGACAATCTATTTGTAACACTGCACGGGAGTGCAGTGTAAATAAATTATATAGAAAATTAAGTCCTGTAAGGACGACCTATTATATTATTTTAAATTAAAAATGCAAGGGTTTAAGCAAAAAATTAAATATTTCGCTGCAAAAAATTTTGCATTAAGTAATTGTATTTAAATGATTATTAATCATTTAAACATTTTTCAGTAAACACTATGTAATGTATTTAAAAAATAATATAACAAATTGGAATTTGTTGTTAGAGCCATTAAAAGAACTGGAAAATTGTAATATATGTCCACGAAATTGCGGAGCAAACAGATATTCTGATAAATTAGGATATTGTAAGAGCGATGCATCTTTTAATATTGCTTCTGTTTGTTTACATAAAGGCGAAGAGCCGGCAATAAGTGGAAATAAAGGAATATGTAATATCTTCTTTTCTCATTGTAATATGCAATGTATTTATTGCCAAAATTATCAGATAAGTGATAATAAAAGTAATGTTTCGCAATATAGATTACAATTAAAAGAAGTTATTAAAAAAATTATTACAATTCTTGATTCAGGTTGTAATTCAATAGGATTTGTATCACCTTCTCATTTTATTTCTCATGTAAAAATTATTATAAACGTCTTGCATAAATTAGGAAGATATCCAACAGTGGTTTTTAATACAAATTCGTATGATAAAGTTGCTATATTAAAAGATTTACAAGGATTAGCAGATATTTATTTGGCTGATTTTAAATATTTAGACAAAACTATACCAAAAGAATATTCAGATACACCCAATTATCCTGATATAGCAACAAAAGCAATTAAAGAAATGTATCGTCAAAAAGGTTCTGTATTACGGATTAATAACAGGGGAGAAGCAGAGTCGGGATTAATAATAAGACATTTGGTATTACCCGGACATATTGATAATAGTATAAATATTTTAAGATTTATTGCAAAAAAGATATCAACATCAGTATATATTTCTTTGATGTCGCAATATTATCCTGTAAATAGAGTAAAAGAGCATAAATTTTTAGGCAATGTATTAAAAGTTGATGAATATAATAAAGTGGTAAAAGAGATGGAATCATTGGGATTTACTAATGGCTGGATTCAGGATATAGATAGTAATAACCGCTATATGCCTGACTTTGAGAAAAATAATCCTTTTGAATAATGTAACAGATGTTTGGTAATACCAAACAACCCGTCTCAGGCAAATAGCAATAAAAAATGCAAAAAGTCCATTTGATGAACTATAAGGAGCTATTGATATTAAAGGAATATTATTAAATATTTTTTGTAATTTTATTTTTTAATTGAAAAATAAATTATACTTTTATAATGAAATTAAATTAATTTTGGTCTATTTTTTTATTATAATCCCCAATTATTATATACTTTTAAACTAAAAATATAACATATTATGAAAAATCAACATTTGTTTTCTGATTTTACAAATCAATATCCTTTATCAAAAACTTTGCGATTTGAATTAAAACCTATAGGGAAAGATGGAAAACCACTTGAAGAAAATCAAGCAGCATCACTTTTGTCTGGCATCCGAGAAAAAGACAAGGAAATTAAAGAAGCGTATATCGCACTTAAGCCTGTAATGGATAAAATCCATGAGAACGTAATTAATGCAAGTTTAACTTCTAATGAAGCAAAACAAATAAGTTTTTCAGATTATTATGAGAAATACAAAAAGAAAGAAAACCTTGATTCCGAAGAAAAAACATTACGAGGGAAAATTGTAGAAACCTATAAAATAGGGATTATACCTATTAAAGAAAAAGCCGGAAAGGACAAAAAAGGAAATTCAATTTTGAAAAAAAATGACACAAAATGTTTAAGTGAATCAGGCATACTGAAATATATTGAAAACAACTTTGATACTTTTGTAACAGATAAGCTGCCCAAAGAGGGACTACGAAAGCAGTTGGAAATCTTTAAGAGATTCTTTACCTATTTTTCCGGTTACAATCAAAACAGGGAAAACTATTACTCAAAAGAAGAAAAGTCAACCGCTGTTGCAACCAGAATTGTGCATGATAATTTGCCTAAATTCTGTGAAAATTGGATGCAATTATCACAGGATAGAGTAATAAAAAAGAAAAAATCAAATGAAACAATAACAATTCCTTGTAGAAAAGATGAGTATCTGAGTGCATATCAATATTTAAAAAATGCCAACAAGACAACTCAGATAAAGGATGCCGAAACAAACAAAATGATAGAGGCATATCCTATTGAAGAAAAAATGTTTGATATAGCAAATTTTTATAAATTTTTACCTCAATCGGGAATAGAAGAATATAACCGGATTATCGGGCATTACAATCTGCTGATAAATCTATACAACCAAGCACGGAAAGACGAACCGGATTTTAGAAAACTTGACGAATTTAAAACGCTTTACAAACAGATTGGTTGCGGAGAAAAAAAAGTATTTCAATCAGCTATAAAATATAATACACGAAAAGAGCAGGACGAAAAAGAATCCACAGAAGAAATACTTAACCTTAAAGAAACATTAAAAAATATAAGTTTCATTGGTCAGAAGTATTTAAAAAAGGCAACTGATTCACCTAATGTAATAAATATATACAATTTAATTGAGTGGTTAAAAAACCGGGAAGATTGGGACGGTGTCTATTGGTCAAAAGCGGCTGTTAATATTGTTTCAAATAAATATCTTGCAAATTGGTATGATATAAAAAACAGATTAAAGAACTATAAAGAGTGTGCATCATTTAATAAAAAACGGGAAGAGCAAATTAAAATAAATGATGCGGTAGAGCTATCCGGACTGTTTGAAGTGCTTAATCAAAATAACCAAACCGACTGGAGTAAAATTTTATTCAAAGAATCTGTTTGGAAAGAAAAACAATTTTTGATAGATGAAAATCTTGCTCCGAGCAAAAATCTTATTAATCTTATTTGTGCAGATATTGAAGATTTTGCAAAAGTTTTTTGTGATAAATCAGAGGATATACTCAAACTAATCAATTATAAAAATGAAGATAATAAATTAGCAATAAAAGAGTGGCTTGACACAGCAATATCTATAATCAGAATTGTAAAATATTTTCTTGTAAAAGAAAGCAAGATAAAAGGAAATGCTGTAGATTCCGAATTGTCAAATATGCTCTCAGCAATTCTAAATGCAGATGATGCAAAATGGTTTGATTGGTACGATGCTGTTAGAAATTATCTGACCAAAAAGCCACAAGATGACGCAAAAGAAAACAAGCTTAAACTAAATTTTGAAAAAGGTAACCTACTGGATGGATTTGTTGATAGTCATTCCGATAGTGACAATGCTACTCAATATGGTGGTTATTTGTTTAGAAAAAAAGTTGGTACTGATTATGAATATTTTTTAGGCACAAGTCAAAACAGCAAGTTGTTTAGATGTCATCTACAAAAATCAATTCAAAATAACGATAAGAGCGAATTTGAGCGATTAGAATATTATCAGGCAAAAGGTACAACTTATTTTGATAATAAATATAATGGAAACAAACTCAACTTAATTAAAAAGGTTGAATCCGTAATTAATGAATATGTTAAAGACAAAGAAGATAAAATTAAAAATGAAGCGGAATTAGTCAAAAAACGTGACAGTAAAGGCGAAATAACTCCTTCAAAACTATTTGATAATATTAAAAAGAAAAAAGAATTTGTACATATTTTGAGTAATGAAAATGTTCTTTCTATGGTCAATCGAACAATTCAAGACTTAAAAATATCTTGTAATAATTTTATTGAACGTGCACCCAAACTTAAAGATGTTCAGGGTAAAGAATATTCAGGGATTGAAGGTTATAAACAAATTATTGAAGACTTGCAAACAACAGCAAAAGAAAATAAAGTATTTAACTTTTTTAATGTGAGTCAAAAGGAATTTGACAGTGCTTTATCTGATGAAAAGAGACCTATTTATTTATTTAAAATTTCTAACAAAGATTTAAGCTTTAGCGAAACTTCTCAAAAAGATGAGTATGGCAAACAAAAAAGGAACTTAAAGGGAACAGAAAACCTGCATACATTGTTTTTTAGAGCCTTGATGAGAGAATATGATAATTGTAACTCTATAGATTTAGGTAAAGGGGAAATATTTTTCAGGGATAAAGCCATACCTAAACCAGAAGTAATACATTTTGCCAATAAACCAATATATCGCAGAAGTGACGGAAAAACAGAAAGTATATTTACCCACAACATTATTAAAGATAAGCGTTTTACAGAAACAAAATATCAACTTCATCTGTCTATTTCCCTTAATTTCAATCCAACACAAAAAAATGTTACCGAAGAAGTAAACGACAAATTTACTCAAACAGACGATATACAATTTCTCGGCATTGACCGTGGAGAGAAGCATTTGATTTACTATTCGCTGATTGATGTTAAAGGCAATATTATAGAACAAAACCATTTTGATGTTATTAATAAGAAGGATTACTTACAAGCAATCAATAAAGCAGCAAAGGAACGAAAAGAAAAACGCCAGAATTGGCAAGAAATAGGCAATATAAAAAACCTGAAAGATGGCTATATGTCATTGGTTGTGCATGAAATTATCGAAAAGATGAAAGATAAAGAAACAGGAGTATTTAAACCGACTTTCATCGTTTTGGAAGATTTAAATACAGGATTTAAACGTAGCCGTCAAAAATTTGAACAACAGGTATATCAGAAATTTGAATTAGCACTAGCAAAAAAGCTGAATTATCTAGTGGACAAAAATGCAAAAATGGGAGAAATCGGCTCTGTAGCAAAAGCATTGCAACTCACTCCACCAGTAGCTAATTATCAGGATATTGAGAATAAAAAACAGGTTGGTATTATGCTTTACACCCGTGCAAATTACACATCCATAACCGATCCAGCAACTGGTTGGAGAAAAACTATCTACTTAAAAAAAGGTAGCGAAGTGGACATACAAAAAAAAGTTATTGATACATTTTCTGAAATTGGGATTGATAATGGCGATTACTTTTTTCAATATACAGACAAGAAGAATGGTAACACATGGAAATTATGGTCTGGTAAAGACGAGAAATCATTGGAGCGATACAGATATAGAAGAGGAAAAGGTAAAAATGAAGGTATTATCGAATCGTATAATGTAAAAGAAATGCTGGATAAACTATTTAAAATTTTTGACAAAAAAAAGTCTCTTTTAGAACAGATAAAAAAAGAAGATGTTCAATTGGCTAAGATTAATGAAAACACCGCATGGGAATCGTTGCGATTTGTGATTGATATAATTCAGCAAATCAGAAATTCAGGAGATATAAACAAGAAGCAAGATGATAACTTTTTACAATCACCAGTTAGGGATGAAAATGGATACCATTTTGATTCCCGTTTTTATCAAAAACAAGAAAATTCAATCTTGCCAAAAGATGCCGATGCTAATGGTGCCTACAACATTGCCCGCAAGGGACTTATTATGTATGAACATATTAAACTGTGGCAATCTATTGATAATACTGAGAAAAAGAACCTCAACTTAGATTTATTTATTTCAGATGAGGAATGGGATTTATGGCTTTTTAACAAACAGCAATGGGAAAAACAATTACAGGTTTTTGTTTCTAAGAAACAAAATGATACAAAAAATCTCAAATCTTAATTGACTGGTTTTTGCACAAAAAACCTCGTAGATGCGAAAGTATTGTAAGATCAACCAGTAAAAACTGTTCAAGCCTCAGAGAGGCGGCAGTATGGTATGGTAAAATAAGAAAACAAAGTGTAGCATGCACGAAAATGTATTAAAAAATAATATCAATGGAACCATACATCCCCATAGCATTTCTAAACGATTTTATTTTCTGTCCGCGTTCTATTTATTTTCACCAGTTGTATAGCAAATACAATCATCAGTTATACAAACAAAAGGCGCAACTAAAAGGTGAAGCCGCTCACACTACCATTGATACAAAAAGCTATGATACGAGAAAAAGTATTTTGCAGGGCATTGAAATTTTTTCGGAGCGATATAACCTGTGCGGAAAAATAGATTTATTTGATACGGAAAGCGGACAACTTACTGAACGAAAAAGAGAAATTAAAACTATTTATGACGGTTATATATTTCAGGTATATGCTCAATGCCATGCTTTACGTGAAATGGGGTATAAAGTAAAAAGCATAGTATTACATGACCTGATACATAATAAAAATTATCCTGTGCTATTGCCCGAAGAAGACATAGATATGCAAAACAAATTTGAATCATTAATAACAGAGATGAATACCTACGATTTAATAAACACCTCTTTTGAGGCAAATCCTCAAAAATGTAAAAATTGTATTTATTCAAACTTATGTGATAAAGCCTTATGTTAAGTTTTCCTGATTTTAAAGAAAAAAATATCGTTATTATATTTTCAAACAAGGGTGAGAAAATAAGTATTCGTAATGATAATTTGCTTGTTACCGATGGTGACGAAAAAGTGATACTACAAACAACCTGTTATCGTATGCTTGCCTTATGGATTGTAGGCGGTTGCACATTAACATCCGGGATTATGGAACGCAGTAAAAAATTTGCTTTTCCTATTTATTTGCTTTCCTATAATTTCAGATGTATCGGGAATTGGAATGCCGGTGTTGAAGGAAACTTTTTACTGAGGCAAAAACAATATTCTTATAATAGCCTGGAAATTGCCAAACGATTGGTTGCAAATAAGCTGTATAATCAATTTCAGCTTTTAAAAAGTATTAGACAAAAAGATGAAAGTTGTAAAAACACTATCAATACAATTCAACAATATACTACTCAATTAGATGACGCAACTAATTTTCAAAAAATATTAGGAATTGAAGGCGTGGCATCCAGAATTTATTTTGCTCAATGGTTTAAACAAATGGATTGGCATGGACGTATGCCACGTGCTAAACGTGATATTATTAATGTACTTCTTGATATTGGATATACATTTCTTTTTAATTTTATTGAAAATATGATTAACCTTTATGGTTTTGACGTTTATCAGGGCGTATATCACAGGTTGTTTTACCAGAGAAAATCATTAGTTTGCGATTTGGTTGAACCATTTCGTTGTATTATTGATAAACAAATAAAAAACTCTTACAATCTTGGACAAATAAAACCGGATGATTTTCAATGTAAAAACGGAAAATATTTTTTAACATATAAACAAAGTAAAGAATATACACGCTGGCTTTTAACAGCTATTTTAGAATATAAAGCAGATATTTTTCTTTATTGCCAAAGTTATTACAGAGCTTTTATACGTGAAAAAACTATTGATGAATATCCTTTTTTTAAAATAAATGAACCATATAAAAAATAAAATAATGTTACTGGTTTCTTATGATATTAGCAATGACAAACTGCGTACAAGGTTTTCAAAATTCCTTGGAAAATTTGGTTATCGCTTGCAATATTCGGTGTTTGAAATTAAAAATAGCAGTCGTATTTTAGAAAACATTACTACTCAGATAGAATGTTATTTTTCAAAACAATTTAAGCAAACCGATAGTGTATATATTTTTCAGATGAGTAAAACATGTAAAATAACCAAATATGGATATGCAAAAAATAACGATAGTGATTTGATTATTATATAAATAATTTTGTAAATTTGCAAACCTAAGTCTTCGTGATGAAAATGTAATGTTTTTTATGATTTTTCAATTTACACAAATTAGAATGTGTTCTGAAAATCAGCGTATTATAATTTATTATCTGTCTAAAAGACCTATTTAATTTCTACTATTGTAGATTCAAGTTCGGCTACTGACGAATGCCTGTCTAAAAGACCTATTTAATTTCTACTATTGTAGATAATTCCCCCATTATGAAAGAACTTCAAAGTCTAAAAGACCTATTTAATTTCTACTATTGTAGATGCAGTTCTATCACCAAAGCAGCCCTATCGTCTAAAAGACCTATTTAATTTCTACTATTGTAGATTAATTAAAAATGATACTTTATTATGTTTTGTCTAAAAGACCTATTTAATTTCTACTATTGTAGATGTATTAAATATATTAATGTTGCTACGGAGTCTAAAAGACCTATTTAATTTCTACTATTGTAGATTGCATCCTTTACACTACTAATATAACGTCTAAAAGACCTATTTAATTTCTACTATTGTAGATTTATGCTGCCAGGGTTGAATATATAGATAGTCTAAAAGACCTATTTAATTTCTACTATTGTAGATCAATTTTTACAGGTGAACCTATTTTTTGTCTAAAAGACCTATTTAATTTCTACTATTGTAGATTGAAGCAAAGAGAAAGGAAGTTATTATTGTCTAAAAGACCTATTTAATTTCTACTATTGTAGATTGTTCTTAACAGGCTGCCGATCTCTGTGTCTAAAAGACCTATTTAATTTCTACTATTGTAGATTATGCTCCTGTGAGAAAACTTCTTTTTCGTCTAAAAGACCTATTTAATTTCTACTATTGTAGATAAGACTCCATTAAATTATAATGTAGGGTCTAAAAGACCTATTTAATTTCTACTATTGTAGATTCTTATGGATGCTATGAAATGTGCAGTTAAGTCTAAAAGACCTATTTAATTTCTACTATTGTAGATTATATCCATTTTGTATAATTTAGTTTTGTCTAAAAGACCTATTTAATTTCTACTATTGTAGATCTGAACCAGAAGCCGTAACTTTTGCTGAGTCTAAAAGACCTATTTAATTTCTACTATTGTAGATTAGTGAGTTCAGCAGGATCTTTTTCATGTCTAAAAGACCTATTTAATTTCTACTATTGTAGATGACTACGAGACTTACCTCTTATATATAGTCTAAAAGACCTATTTAATTTCTACTATTGTAGATAAATTAAATGATACTATCTGGCAGATGTCTAAAAGACCTATTTAATTTCTACTATTGTAGATTTTGGAAAAGTTTTGATGAATATCTAAGTCTAAAAGACCTATTTAATTTCTACTATTGTAGATGTATTTATTCCAAATATCGCGTATATTGGTCTAAAAGACCTATTTAATTTCTACTATTGTAGATTTAAACCGAAGGCCTGGGCGGCGCAATAGTCTAAAAGACCTATTTAATTTCTACTATTGTAGATAAAGCATGAATATACAAGAAAAAAGAGGTCTAAAAGACCTATTTAATTTCTACTATTGTAGATTTCGAAGATTCTGATGTTGGAAGAATCTGTCTA
>CAZZDX010000038.1:0-15209 GCA_964653185.1 uncultured Bacteroidales bacterium | reverse complement strand
TGATACAAACAGTTATAAAATAATAAGCTGTGAACGGTTACCATATTTCTTTATCAATAAAAAATACCGAAGAGCCAAAATAATATAAAGAGTCCTTTTCTGAAAAGACAATCAGGCAGTTGCCTGATTAATTTTGCTTTGCAAAAATTCATCAACAGGTTGAAAATTAAACTCTTTCAGAGTTTTTGAAAGTGTAAACCGCAATATGAAAGATGCCGAAAAATTACTTTAACTTCTTTCTCTAACAAGAACAGGAAATTTTACATTAGCAAAATAAAAAACTCCAAATAAAACGCCATTAAAGAATAAATCTCCTGCCAAGCCATTAAAAAAGAAAGGTATGGCTGCTGCATAGCACATTATCATTCCTGCAAAATCATGAGTATATAAAAATGGCATTGTGAGCCAGGCAGAAAAGTTGGTGATTAAGAAAAACAATACTGACGAACTTAAAGAAGCTATTATAATATTAGTAACTTTAACATTTTTGCTTAACAAAAAACCTATTAAGACAATTATTGCAAATGATGTATAAACAGCTAACATACTGCTGTGAAAACCAATGATAATATCACTTAAAAACATAGCTGCAAAAGGAATAATAAATGCCAGATGCTTTTTTTTAAGATAAGTGCCGCCAAATAATGCAATAGCTGCAACAGGTGTAAAGTTTGGCCAGTGAGGAATTAATCTAAATCCGGCGCCAACTAATATTAATATTGCGATAAAAATAATTCTTGGAGATATTTTTTTTAAACCCATAATATTTATTTTTTTTAATTGATTATATTTAATTATTTATATTTTGCAAAGGTAAAAAATCATTTTTGTTTAAGATTTATTTTTAAATTTATTTTTTGTATTTTTGGATTTTATATAAAATACGTTAGCCACAATTATAAAACTTAACAATCATGGAAAAATGTTTCGTAATTCAACCGTTTGATAATGACAAATTTGATAAAAGATTTAAAGACGTTTTTAAACCTGCGATTGAAAATGCTGGATTTGAAGCATATAGAATAGACAAAGATCTAAGTGTTCGTATCCCGATTGATGAGATTGAAAAAAACATATTCGAATCTCAAATTTGTTTTGCTGAGATAACGTCTGATAACCCAAATATTTGGTATGAGTTAGGATATGCATTTGCCTGCGAAAAAGATGTTATAATGGTCTGCTCAGATGAACGTTCAGGGAAATTTCCATTTGATATTCAACATCGCCAGATAATCACTTATAAAACAAGTTCAAAAAGTGATTTCGAAAACCTTGAAGATACAATAACCAGGAAAATTAACGCATATAAAAGCAAAAGAAAGACCGTTAAATCAATAAGTTCATCTCCTATTGCAGACAGAGAAGGGCTAAAAAGTCATGAGATAGCAATGCTTGTGTTGATTATGGAAAACCAAATAACCAGCGAGGACTTTATATCTGTGTATCAGCTTAGAAATGAAATGAATAAAATAGGTTATACAGATATTGCTACAAGTGTAGGAATTAGAACATTAGAAAGAGGTTCTTTACTTAAAACATTCAATGTAACAGATGCACAGGAGAATGAGGAGTATATAGCTTGCAAATTAACTGACACTGGAGAGTCATGGATACTTAAAAATCAAGATAAATTAGAATTTAAAATTAACCAAGCGAAAAATGATAATGCTTTAAACGGAGATAATTTACCATTTTAAAAACCAAAAGCCCACAATATGTGCTAAAAAATCATGCTCCGATTCACTACAAAAATGATTTATTTATAAATTAAAAAGAAGAACAAAACTTATATAATACTAATAGTTTAAACTATATAAATGACGATTAATATGGATAACAATAAATTTAAATCAACAATTGAAAAAATTTTAAAACAAGATGATCGGCTTTGGAATAAAGATAAAACAGAACTTAATCAAACTTTGCTTTTGGATTTTGTAGAAAAAACAGATGAAAAAGTTATTAATTTACTTTTTCAAGAAAAAGAGACAAGAGAAAAGTTTTTTGTCAAAATCAAAGATGTTTATGTTTTCAAGACAAATGACTTTCGTTTTTTTATGGAAGAAAATAAAGTCAATAATTCTTATACTCAATATGCTAATAAAATCGGATTAAAAGTTGGAAATAAACTTTTAAAAGAGAGAAGTGAAGTTGTTTTGGATTTTCCATTCAAAGATTGCGTTCTGGAAGGCGGACAAAGCACAGAAGAAGGAACAGATGCATATTTTGAATATTCTGAAAAAACAAAACAATATGAACAAAAACAAGCGAAAAGAAAGGAGATATTTTTTAATCAAGTATTGGCTCACGATGAAATTGATAGGTTGTTTGATGAAAAAGCACTCGTAAACTGGAAAAGATTTACAAAAGACGGAGAACAAGAAGTAAAAGAAATAAAAAGAGATGAAAACGGAACAATAAAAGAAAACCTAATTATCAAAGGGAATAATTTACTGGCTTTGTGGAATTTGAAAAAGCAATTTACTGGGAAAGTAAAACTGATTTATATTGACCCTCCATACAACACTGGAAATGATGGATTTAAATACAATGATAATTTTAATCATTCTACATGGCTTACTTTTATGAAAAACAGGTTGGAAGTAGCAAGAGAATTATTGAGAGATGATGGAGTTATTTTTGTGCAATGTGATGATAATGAACAGGCATATTTGAAAGTTTTAATGGATGATAAAAATCTTTTCGGAAGAGGGAATAGTGATTGTTTTGTTTGGAGAAAAAGTGGTGTAGGAAGAGACGGAAAAATGAAAAACACTACTACTTTTAGAAAAGACCACGAATATATAATTGTAGCTTTTAAGAACAAAAAAGAATTAAATAAATCACTAGAAACTCCTAATTGGGAAAACAAACAATCTAATCCCGATAATGATCCAAGAGGAAATTGGCTTTCTGGTAGTATATCAAGAATAGAAGAAGCATCTAATAAAAATCATAAAAATTATTATACTGTTATTTCTCCAAGTGGTGAAAGTTTTACAAGACAATTTGATGTCTCTCAAAAGGAATTTGAAAAATTGAATCAAGATAAAAGAATTTCATGGGGTAAAAACGGAGATAATACTCCAAGATGTAAAATTTTTGAAAATGAAAAAAGAGAAACTAATACTTCTTCTTTAATATTATTTAACGGAACTTCAACGGATGGAAAAAAAGAAATAGAAAAATTGTTTGGTAACATAGAGGAGTTTGCAACACCAAAACCAGAAGCTTTGATGGAAAAAATAATACATATAGCGACAAATGAAAATGACATAGTTCTTGATTATCACCTTGGAAGTGGAACAACTTGTGCAGTAGCTCACAAAATGGGAAGGCAATATATTGGAATTGAGCAAATGGACTACATAGAAACTATTACAGTTGAAAGATTAAAAAAAGTAATTGCAGGCGAACAAGGCGGAATTTCAAAATCCGTAAACTGGAAAGGTGGCGGAAATTTTGTTTATATGGAACTTGCAAAATGGAACGAAAAAGCAAAAGAAGAAATAAATAATTGTAAAAGTTTAGAGGGATTAATAAAACTTTTTGATATTCTTTACAACAAATATTTCCTTAATTATAATCTCAAAATTAAAGAGTTTAAAGAAAAAATTATTGAAGAAGACAATTTCAAAGCTTTATCTTTAGAGGAACAAAAAAGAATGTTTTTGACGATGCTTGACCTCAATCAAATATATGTCCAGAAAACAGAAATGGCAGATAAAAAGTTTGGAATTGATAAAAAAGATCAAAAACTAACTTCTGAATTTTATAATAGTGAGAAATAATTATGGAAGATAAAAAACTAATACCATTACTAAATTATAATGATATTCTTCAAAAATTAGAAAATAAAGAATGTCATTTATTACTTGGAAATGGATTTAATCAAGGGTTTGGTGTAGACACAAGTTATAAAGCCATATTTAAAAAAATGACAGAAAATGACCATGGAATATATAAAGATGCACAAGCCATTGTTGCGGAGAGTAAAGATGATTTAGAGAAATTCATTGGCAAGTTAGTTGATGATATTAGTGACAAAAATTTATTTTTGAGAAAATATGTAGCAAATAAGGTTAAATATGATTTTATGAAAGCGGCACATGGATTGGTAAAAGCTGAAATTAAAAATATTTATGCTGAAAAAAATGAGGGAATATATATGCTTCTTAAAAATTTTACGAACTATTTTACATTAAATTATGATTCTTTTCTTTATTTACTTCTTTTGAATTTCAAATTAGATAACAGTAATGACAAAAAAACTATTGCAATACAACCATCACTAAAATTTGTGGAAGATGATATGAATAATGTTCAAGATGATATTTATAGTGAGATAAAAGAAGCAAGAAAAAATGGGACTGTTAATGTAAGTTTTAGACAAAACTTGAATAGTATATTAAAGTCAATGGGGACTATGACAAAAAAGAATTTTATAAGCCAGATTGAGATATATTCAAAGGATAGTAATAAAAATTGGAAAACTTCAGATATTGAAAGAGTTGTAAAATCTATTTTAGAAGAAGAGAAGAAGAAAAAAAAATATACATTGGAAAATGTAGATGACGGAAGTGTTCTTAATTTATTTGGTAATTCTCAAGAATTTATTTTTGATGTTAATAAAGAAACACAAAATCTTTTTTTCTTACATGGAGCATTTCATATTTATAGCGACGGAAAAAAAGAAAAAAAAATTACACAATCTACAGATAAGGCACTTTATGATAAGCTTGAAGAGATACTAAATAATGAAGAAAGAGAGATTATTTGTATTTTTCAATCCGAAAATAAAATTGATGAGATAAATAAAAGTGAATATCTTAAAAAATCTTATAATAAATTATCTGAACTTTCGGGTGTAATAATAATTATTGGTTGTTCTTTGTCAGATAATGATCAACATATTTTTGATCAAATTAATAATTCTAAAATTGAAACTCTATATATTTCTACTCGTGAACAGAGTTATAAAAAAAATTATGATCAAGCAAACAAAGTTTTTAAGGGAAAAAATATTGTTTTCTTTGATGCAGATTCCATTTCATATGAATTGCCATTACCAGATAATTCATAATTAAAATTAACAATTATATCTATGAAAAAAAATATAGTATACCATCAAAGGAAATAAATAAAAATTTGCAATCTATTATATTGTTTTAGCAAGTTTGGCTTACGATTTAATTAATAGAAATTAACTATGACAGAAATAAAAAATCTTTACGAAACAATAGATATTCAAAAAGAAGCTATAAGAAAATATAAGCCGGAAATTTTAGAAATACCAAAATATATTTCCGAAAATCTAAAATACGAATTTTTCGATTGGCAAAAAAAAGCATTTGAAAACTTTTTAATTTATGAAGCAGATTATAAAAAACAACCAACACATCTCATGTTTAATATGGCAACAGGAACAGGAAAGACACTTTTGATGGCTGCTACAATGCTATATTACTACAAACAAGGATACAGACATTTTATATTCTTTGTAAATCAAAATAATATTGTAGATAAAACAGAAAATAATTTTATTAACAGCACGCACACAAAATATCTTTTCAAAGAAAAAATTATTATTGATGATAAGACAATAAATATCAAAAAAGTAGAAACTTTTAGTGATGATAGTTATGGTATTGAAATAAAATTTACCACTATTCAAAAACTCTATAATGATATTCATTTAGAAAGAGAAAATCAAACCACTTTAGATGATTTAAATAAAAAAAATATTGTAATGCTTGCTGACGAAGCTCACCATCTCAATGCAGATACAAAAAATAAAAATGGTAAACAAACAGAACTTTTCCCAACAATAGAGTTGACAAACAAAGCAAGTGAAAAAGACATAGAAAAAAAAGGTTGGGAAAATACTGTCATTAGGTTAATTCTTAACAAAAATGGACAAGATAAAAAAAATAAAAATGTACTTTTAGAGTTTACTGCTACTATACCTGCCAATGAACAAGTTGCAAAAAAATATAGCGATAAAATAATTTATAAATTTGGATTAAAAAAATTTTTAGAAGCCGGTTATACAAAAGAAATAAATCTTATTTCATCAACACTTGATAAAAAAGAAAGAGTTTTACAGGCATTACTTTTTCATTGGTATAGACACAAAATTGCCCTAAAAAATGATATTGCTAATTTTAAACCGGTAATTCTTTTTAGAAGTAAAACCATAGAAGAATCAAAGATGGATTATCAAGAGGTTTTAAATTGGATAAATAATATTGAAGCACAAGATTTCGATTTTTTAAAGGATATTGCAGATAAAATTTATGAAGCAAAACAACCAACTTTGTTTGAAATGGGAAAATCCAGAACAGAACAAGTTTTGGAATTTATTGAAAATGAAAAAATACATATTTCTGAAATTGCTAATTTTATTAAAAATAATTTTACAGAAAAAAATTTAATTATTACTAATTCAAAAACTAATAAAACAAAAAAAGAAAAGACCACAGAAGAGCAAGAAAAGTTACTCAATAGTTTAGAGGATAAAAACAATAATATTAGAGCAATTTTTACGGTTCAAAGATTGACTGAGGGTTGGGATGTTCTAAACCTTTTTGATATTGTAAGATTATATGAAGGACGTGATGAAGGGAAAGACAAAGCAGGCAACAGAAAAGCAGGAAGTGCTACAATTGCAGAAAAACAGCTTATTGGCAGGGGTGTTAGATATTTTCCTTTTGCTTATAAAGACAAACTAAAAAATAAAAGGAAATTTGATAAGGATTTAAATAATGAACTAAGAGTTTTGGAAGAGCTATATTTTTATAGCACAAGCGAACATCGTTATATTGATGAATTAAAAAGAGAACTAAAAAAAGATGGATATATAATAGATAATAGAGTATTTAAAACATTTAAATTAAAAAAAGAATTTCAGGAAAGCGATTTTTATAAAAAAATAAAAGTATGGTATAACAAGCAAAAAGATAATCCAGATAGAAAGAAAAAATCTTTAAAAGATATTCAAAAAGATTTTTTTGTGCCATACAAAATAAAAAAATTAGAATTTTTAGAACAAGAAATTGATTTTGAAAATCAAGATGATTTACAAAGATTAAACCTGCAAGAAAAAGAATTGCAGACCATTACTTTAAAATTCAAAGATATTGAAAAGCATATTTTCTTAAAAGCAATAAATATTAAAGCAAAGCAAGAAAATTCTTTGTTTCAGTTTGAAAAACTAAAAAAGGAATTGGAAATTGAAAGCACCGAAGATTTATTAAAAGATGAATTTTTGGGTGGTTTTGATGTCAAAATAATTGCTAATAAAAATCAAAAATATGATAACATTTCAAATGATGACAAACTAAATATTATTTTGAAGTTTTTGGAAAATGTATTCTCAGAGTTAAAAGATACTCTTAATCCCAAAATTGGAAGTGAATTTAAAACAGGAGATTTTGAAAAATTATTTGGACAAGAAAAAACAAAAAGCATAAAAGAAAAAAATATTGATGATAGTGTTGCAAATGATAATAAATGGTATGTTTTAGATAGTTTTGTTGGCACAAGCGAAGAAAAAGAACTTATTGATTTTATTAAGGGAACTATTGGAAATTTAGAAGATAAATATAAAGAGATTTATTTATTAAGAAATGAAGAAGTTTATAAAATTTATGATTTTGAAAAAGGAAGAGGATTCCAACCTGACTTTCTTTTATTCTTAAAAGGAAAAGATAAAAATAAATTGTTTTATCAAGTTTTTATAGAGCCAAAAGGAAATGAGTTTATTGGCGATGATGGCACTTTCACAAATGGGAAAGAAGGCTGGAAAGAAATATTTTTAGAACAAATATCTAAAAAATACGGTTTTGAAAAAGTTATTAAAGCAGAAAATAAAAATTATAGATTAATTGGTTTACCATTTTTTAATAAAGACCATAACACAAACTTCAATAAACAATATCAGAAAGTATTGAATTGAAAAATATTAAATTTGCTCGTAAAAAATTAATAACCTGATTTTTAATTATGGCGAATTCGCCATAATTAAAAATCAATCAGTACTGAATAGTTTTAAAATTAGTGTAAAACAATGTGTAAGTTCAAATAGTAAATGCGACTTTTTGAAGTAAAAAAAAATTAGAAATTGACTTCTGAATTTTATAATGGAGGGAAATAACTATGACAGAAATAAAAAATCTTACCACAACCAAAGTATTTGAACAAATCAAAACACTTCTTATAAGTGCAAGGAACCGAGTTGTTCAAACGGTAAATACCACTATGGTATATACTTATTTTGAAATTGGAAAAATTATTGTAGAACATGAGCAGGCAGGAAAAAAAAAAGCAAAATATGGTGCAAAAATATTAAAAGAGCTTAGTAAAAAACTGACTAAAGAATTTGGAAAGGGATTCACTAAACGAAATTTAGAACTAATGCGACAATTTTATATTGTTTATAAAAAAACGAATACACTGTTTTCGCAATCTCCAAACTTACAGCTAAAACCCTCAACACTGTCGGTGATTTCTAAAAAAGGTCAGACACTGTCTGACAAATCGAAAAAAACGAACACACTGTCTTCAAAATCTCAAAAATCCGAGACAGTGTCTCCGAAATTCACACTTTCCTGGTCTCATTATGTTTTTTTAATGAGATTGGATGAAGGAGAAAGAAATTTTTATGAAAGGGAATCAACAGAAAATAATTGGTCACTCAGGGAATTAAGAAGACAATATGATTCTGCTTTATTTGAAAGAATTGCTTTAAGTAAGGATAAAAATGGGGTATTAGAGAAGAATTTAAAAAAATATCATACTCCGCAAAAATCAGCTGATATTATAAAAGATCCATATATTTTGGAATTTTTAGGACTGAAGGAGAAAATACATTATTCAGAAAGTGATTTAGAACAAGCAATTATTGATAAACTGGAACATTTTTTACTTGAACTTGGTAAGGGTTTTACTTTTGTTAGCAGGCAACAAAGAATTTCTTTTGACGAAGAACATTTTTTTATTGATTTGGTTTTTTATAATCGTCTCTTAAAATGTTTTGTTTTGATTGATCTCAAAATTGGTAAACTCAAACATCAAGACCTTGGACAAATTCAAATGTATGTCCATTATTATGACCGATTTGTGAAAACCAAAGATGAAAATCCGACGATTGGAATAGTTCTTTGTAAAGATAAAAATGATACACTTGTAAAAATTACTTTGCCAAAAAAAAATAATCAAATATTTGCAAGTAAATACAAATTGTATTTGCCAAGCAAAGAAGAATTAAGAAAACAATTACAAGAAGTTACAAACTTGAAATTAGAAAAGGACTAACTATGACAGAAAGAAAAAATCTTTAAAAGATATTCAAAAAGATTTTTTTGTGCCATATAAAATAAAAAAATTAGAATTTTTAGAACAAATATCTAAAAAATACGGTTTTGAAAAAGTTATTAAAGCAGAAAATAAAAATTATAGATTAATTGGTTTACCATTTTTTAATAAAGACCATAACACAAACTTCAATAAACAATATCAGGAAGTATTGAATTGAAAAATATTAAATTTGCTCGTAAAAAATTAATAACCTGAATTTTAATTATGGCTCAATATAGTTTTAAAAACGATTACAGCGAAGGTGCTCATCCAAATATTTTAAAAGCTCTTAATAATACAAATCTTAATCAGGAAGAGGGCTATGGAGAAGATAAATATTGTAATGAAGCAATAAAAGTTATTCGTAAAAAAATCCAAAATCCGAATGCTGATATTCATTTTGTTTCAGGCGGAACTCAGGCAAATTTGATAATAATTTCATCAATTTTAAGACCTTATGAATCTGTTATTGCAGCTAATACCGGACATATTGCTGTTCACGAAGCAGGAGCTATTGAAGCAACAGGTCATAAAATAAATACTATTGAAACAAAAAACGGAAAATTAAATCCTCAAAATATAAAATCAGTCATTGATTTTCACCAGGATGAACATATGGTAAAACCCAAAATGGTCTTTATTTCAAATTCAACTGAGATTGGAAGTATTTACAAGAAAAAAGAGTTGCAAGCATTATCCTTATTTTGTAAGCAAAACAATTTGTTCCTGTATCTTGATGGAGCGCGTCTTGGTTCAGCTTTAACTTCTGATGATAATGATTTAACTTTGTCGGAACTGTCAAAACTTGTTGATGCTTTTTATATTGGCGGAACAAAAAACGGAATTTTACTTGGAGAAGCTATTGTTATAAATAATGATAAAATAAAAGAAAATTTTAGATTTCATTTAAAACAAAAAGGAGCATTACTTGATAAAGAAAGAATATTTGGACTTCAATTTTTAGAACTGTTTAAAAATAATTTATTTTTTAAACTTGGGAAACATGCAAATTCAATGGCTCTAAAATTAGCTAAAGCTATTGAAAAATTGGGCTATGAATTTTTGACAAAACCGGTCTCAAATCAAATTTTCCCGATTCTTCCAAATAAACTGATTAAAAAATTGAGCAAAAAATATGGATTTTATATTTGGACAAAGATAGATAATGAAAAATCAGTGATTAGATTAGTAACATCTTGGGCTACAAAAGAAGAGTTTGTTAATAAATTTATATCAGATTTAGAATAAAAAATTAAGTAACCATTCAACACCTTATTTTTTTGTAAACCATATTTGTTGGTGTATTTATCGTTATAAAAATTTCTAATTGCTCTATCAGGCAACTGCCTGATGACCTAAACAAGCCCTAATTTCCAATGTCTAAATTGGGGCATTGGTCATTATTTTGGTCATTTTGCATTGGGTATTGGTCATTTTTTAGGTCAATTAGGTCAATTAGAAATTAGGTCAATTAATTAATATATGTTTAACGATACAAACAGTTATAAAATTTTAAGTTGTGAACGGTTACAAAATTAATTACACATTTTTTATATTATTTTGGACTTTAACAGGTTTTTGTTAAAAAAAATTGTATTTTTGAATATTTAAATTATTTCAGTATAGGTTTTTGTATAAAACACTATTACGTTAGCAAACATGCATAGAAATAAAAATAGTACATAAACAAAAAATTCAGACAAACAGGAAGCATTGTTTTTTAACTGACATAAGAAAAGATAAAAAAATAACATTGATTTTAATAAATTTCGTAATTTTGAATTTGAATACAATAATATAAAATGAAAATCAGAGACGTAATAAAAATGATAGAACATGACGGATGGTATTTGTCCAGACAAAAAGGAAGCCATAGACAGTATAAACATAACAAAAAATCAGGATTAGTTACAATTGCAGGACATAAGTTATCGGACGAAATAGCAAAAGGAACATTAAATAGTATATTAAAACAAGCACAATTAGAAAAGGAATAAAAATGAAAAAATATTTAATAATATTGGAAAAAACAAAAACAGGGTATAGCATTTATGTACCCGATTTGCCAGGTTGCATTGCAACAGGAAAAACAAGAAAAATTGCAGAAGAAAATATATATGAAGCAATAAAGTTTCATTTAGAGGGCTTACAGAAAGAAAGTATGTTAATCCCTGAAAATAAATCCGAAGCAGGAACTTTGTTTGTTAGGATATAACTTATTGAAAAACATAAGTTTACAATTGAAGGGCTTGTAATCCAATTTAACAATCTATTTCTCTGTCCTTCCAAGATATTTAAACCCCTTTATAATTATATTTAAGTCATTTATCATTTTATAATCTCTGGCATATAATATATTTATTTTGTCTGCTAATCTGTCAGATATATTTTTGTTTCTAAAAGCATCAGCAGTATTTAGCACACTTTTTCGTATTTTAGGTAAGTTACTTTCTGTTTCAGTCGCATTATAATATCCAATCCATGTTTTTTTGGCTATAAGTATCAAAAATATATTTTTAAGACAGGCAACAGGATTTTTTATAAAAAATATTAATACAGGTAAAATAGCAAGTAGTATAATGCATGTAATAACATCAAATAATCGTTTATTACGTTTGTTTACAGGTTTACTGATAGAGTTAAGGTCAACAATATAAAGGTCTTTTTGTGTATTAATAGATTTGCTTCCTATAATGTAATAACTTTCGGGAGGAGCTATTTTAAAATCAATTTTAAAATATTGCAGTTTCGACATTTGGTCAATAATATCCTGAGCAGATATATCTTTTGCACAAAATATAAGTTCATCAATTTTATAGATTTCAATTATTTCTTTTATCTGATTTATATTTCCAATAAATATATCATTTTTTATTTTGTTTTTAGATATATTAATCAATCTGATAAAATTAGCATTGATATTTGTTTGTTTCAGAAGTTTTTCAACTCTTTGTGCTTCATTTTCCTTTCCTATTATGGCAAACCGTCTGTTTTTATCCGGTCCTGTTTTATAATTTTTTATATTTAATATATTTATAAATAGTCGTATTATGGACATTGAAATCACAGACCATAAACTTCCTATTAATATTAATGCCCTTGAAAACCTGCAATATTCGGGAAGCAAAGCATATATTACTAATATAATGAGAGTTCCTATTGTTATTCCTTTAAGAATTTTTATTAATTTTATATAATGTTCATATCCTCCGACAAAAAATACTGACATTAACCATATTAAGATATATACAGGGACTGCTATTGTTGTAAATTCAACAGGATAATGTCCTCCGTTTGGAAATATTATATTTTGTTCCCAATAATTTTTTATAAAATATATTCCAATAAACATAATAATAGCATCTGTTAAAGGGAGGAATATTTTTTTTATGAATCGGTTTATTATAGAAATAGAAGCACGCATATATATTGCTATTTTAATAAGTGATGAGAATATTTTAGCATTTTTATGAGAAAAGTGTTTTTTAGCAAATATTATCATTGCATTGTAGAATACCATAACATAGTTTATGCTGCTTTTTTTAGTGCTTTCGCCTTTATAATGTATAATACGTGTTTTTGGAAAATAATAATTTTTATATCCCTGTTTTATCAATCTGTAAGATATGTCAATATCTTCGCCATACATAAAAAACGACTCATCCAATAGTCCTGTATTATCCAATGCTTTTTTTCTTATAAGCATAAAAGCGCCGGATAATATCTCAACTTCATTGATTTTATCTTTATCAAGAAATCATAAATGGTATTTTCCAAATATTTTAGATTTAGGGAATAGCTTTGACAGTCCTGATATCTTGTATAAAGCTACTGTTGGGGTAGGAAGTCCACGTTTGGATTCCGGTAAAAATTTTCCTTTTCCGTCTAACATTTTCACACCTAATGCTCCTGCTTCCTGGTGTGTGTCCATAAAATCAATAATTTTTTTAAATGTAGTATCTTCAACAACAGTATCAGGATTTAGTAATAAAATATATTCACCTTTTGATATTTTTATTGCCTGATTATTAGCTGTTGCAAAGCCCTTGTTTTGCTTATTGACAATGAGTTTAACTTTAGGAAATTTTGTGTTAAGCATTTCAACAGAGCCGTCAACAGAATTATTATCAACAACAATTATCTCTGTCTCATAATTAAAAGTTTGAGATGCTTTACTAACAGAGTAGAGACATTGCTCAAGAAAATACTTTACATTATAGTTTACTATTATTACAGATAGTTTCACTGTTCTTTTTTTTTATTGAAAGATGTGTCGGAATTTTAAATAAAATAAAAACATTTTTTAATCTAAAATTTTCTATGCAAACATACATAAAAACTCTAAATAAAATATATTATTAACGACTTAAAATAAATTTAGTTTATTCTGCAGGATTTATTTTAGCAGAAAAAAAGACAGAACTTGTGCTGAACTTTATCCTGAACAACGTCATCAGGTCAGGCAGTTCGGTCAGTCACCTGACTGATGCCTGATTATTTCAGTATTGTTGGATTATTAAAAAAAATAGATTCTTTGTAAAAAATAAAAAAAGTTTGTTTAACGAACTGTAAAAATAAATATATTTATTGTTGAATTAAAAAAAATACTTATATTTGCAATGACATTAATTTGATTATTGTCCATTTTTTAACATAATTCATTAAAATATAGATGGACAAATAATATGATATTTGACCACTTTACATGTTTTTTTATATTGTTTAAAGGACAAGTTGTCCAAGTATAAACAAGTTATGGGCTATGCTTTGAAAGATTGTCGAAGATTTTTTTTGATAATTGTAAACTATTTTTAATACATTTGCGTTGTAATGAAAATTTAATCAAATAAAACTATGGAACTTATAAGACATAAAAAAGAAGATGAATTTATTGATTTGGTTTTATCTAGTTTGAAACCATCATCAAGTAGTTTGTCAAGAATTTCAGAAATCAACAGACAATCTTTAAAGGAACTTATAAATTATTTGACTAAACTAAAAAAAGACGAAACTATTGACGGAAATTTATTTTCAGAGTTAATTATCATAGCGTGTGCAAATTTCATTGAAAATGAAGTCGAATTTAGAGTGTCAAAATCAATTAATGAAAGAATAATGTTTTATTTTAAAAAACTATAAATCATATGGCTGAAAAAGAAGACAACAAAAAAGAACTTGCTAATACTAGCGAAGAAAATAAAAAAGAAAAGGCACAAGAGCCAGAAATTCTTGAAAATATGTCACCAGAAATAAAAAAGGTTATAGAAATGGGATTTTCTATGCAAAAATTTTCAGGAGCAATGCCCAATCCACTACTTTCAAAAATAAACGAAAAACATATTGACAGAATTCTTGATATTTCACAAAAAGAAGAAGAAAACTCTTTTAAAGACGCCCAGTCTACAAAGAAATATAGTCTTGTTTATTTTTTCGCTATAATTTTATTTTTCGCTTTTCTTATATATTTCTTAGTTGACAAAGATAAATCATTACTATTGAATATAATTGAAAAAGGATTATATGTACTTGGTGGGTTTGGTGGTGGTTACGGATTTAAAGCGTATCTTGACAATAAAAATAAGAATTAGCACAGCCCATAACAGCGTTTAGCTTCAATTGCCGAGATAGTGCGGATTTCAACGTTTCAGCATTCAATAAACTTTCGTGTAACTTGACAGGAAAATGCCTTTTAATTGGCAACTGAAAGCTACACGCAAATCGTCAGAATGTCTAAAAACCTAAAATTTTAATGTTCTTAACAAAAAAGGAAAAGTTATTAACAATCAGTGATTTAAGCAGCAAAATATTTGTTTATGTCAATATTTTCGCCAATTTCGCTGTATGAAATTTAT
>CAZZDX010000037.1:0-15270 GCA_964653185.1 uncultured Bacteroidales bacterium | reverse complement strand
ATGAAAAAGTAAGAGAAGTTTATCTGGGCGAAAAATTTGAACTAAAAAGATGATTTCCTAACTCTTTGTTTTGCAGGTTTTTATGCATCCTCAATAATTAGAACATAGTATATTACAACACCACCCGTCTTTTAATTTGTTTTACACCATTTTTAAGATTATATTTTGGTCTGTTCTTTTTTTTATAATATGGTAAGTTTACAGATAATATGATTTCGTGTGAACCACTATTATATTTTCTCAGATTAGAAACAGTTATATCGTAAGAATAAGCTAAAAAACAGTATTTTTTTATTCTTATTCCTGTTAAAAGAACAAATGCATCTTTATATCTGTAAGAAACTCCTCCCATTATTTTATTTATATAATCTACTCTGATATTAAAATCTATTTGTAAAGGACTGCCAATTGTTTTACTGAGCAAAAATGATGGTTCTATATTGTAATTAGAACCTCTTTCTTTTATAAAATTATATCCTCCTGTTAAGTAGTAATGTCGTGTTAATGGGACAACTGCCTCTGTATTATCATCAAAAGATAATTTAATTTTTGACTGAAATAATTGCAGAACCGACAAACCGACGAAAAATTTACTGTTATACAAAAAAGCGCCAAAACAAGCATCCGGTTTCCATGTCTTGTCTGACAGACCCATTGCAACTGCATCATCGTTTTCATAGAGAGTAATTTTATCCCCGTCAAAACTATATCGCATAATATTACCCGAAAGTCCCAGTGATAAATAAAACTTATCTAATTGAATATGATAAGCATACGATACATTAATGGCGGATCTTTTTGTAGGTCCTGTTATATCATTGATAAAATATCCGCCAATACCGACACTTGTTCCGAGCATACTATTATAGCTTAACATATCAGTAACAGGGGCATCATCAAAACCAATCCATTGACTACGATGATGAAATTTTATATCCTGATACATCTTGGAACCCGCAACAGCAGGATTAAATACCAGTTTGTCCAACATTCGCTGGCTAAATTGTGGAATTTGCTGAGCATGTGTATAAATAAAAATAAAAAGAAATAATATTAATGATATATACTTTTTCATTTATTTGTTCTTTCAGATAATAACCTAATATAGATAAACTAGAACAGACACTACTTAGGAATTTAAAATATTTTTATTCACATTTATTATCTAACAATTGTTATACTACCTTTATATACTTTTAAACCATTTTCCAAATTAATTATATAGTAATATGTTGCTGCTGGTATATTTTCCCCATTATATTTACCATCCCAATTGTTTTGATAATTATTTTCTTTATAAACAAGATTACCGTTTCTGTTGTAAACCTCAACAGTATTATTTGGATATACATCAATATTTTCAATATGCCATGTATCATTTTTTCCGTCATTATTAGGTGTAAAAGTGTTGGGGATAGTTAGTATGCATTCGGCTATATATATGGTATCACTTCCTTTGCAGCCATAAGGGTCTGTTACTGACAAAACATATTCCCCTGGTAATTCGGTTGTATAAGAATCAGAAACAGAAGAAACTGGTTGTCCGTTATGTTCCCACGAATATGTATATCCATTGCCAAAATTTCCTGAAGTTAGTGTAGGAGACGGATTGATACATAAGCTTTGGTCTTCACCCAAACTGACAATTATTTCATTTGAAATATTGACTATAATAGAATCGCTGACACTAAGACCATATTTTGTAACAGTTACTTTATAAGTTCCTCCTGAATTAACTATAATAGTTTGTGATGTATCACCTGTTGACCAGTAATAAGTTGCACCTGGATTTCCTGCATCTAAAACAAGCGATTCGCCATAGCAAATAGTGGTGTCATTGCCAAGGTCAACATTAACAGTTCCTGCAAAAGTAAAATGAGCAATAATTGTGTCAGATGTTACCAGATTTAATATTACATTTTCGTCAGTTGAGCTTGGTAAAACAGTATGATTATAAAGTTCCCAGTATTCAAAGGTATAGCCAGAGTCAGGGTAAGCACCCAAAAGTATATCAATATTTCCAAAATAAGAACCTGCCCATGGGTATGTATCAAGTTCTAATGAGTTAATCTTAACATTGCCTGACAAAGGAGGGTCAACAATGATGGTAATATCAAAAGGACCTGTCAAATCATAACAATCAATCATACCATTATTAATGGTAACACATCTTGTTTCAATAAAATTTCTTAATTGCTGCACATTTGCCTGCCAGCCGGCAAAGGAGCCTCCCCAGCGGTTAATCTGTCTTTGCATCTCCGGCTCAATAGAAATTATCATGCTATCCAAAAGTGGTAGCATAAAATCACAATCAAAAACACTATTAGACAAATCAATAAACCGTGATATATAATATTGTTCAAATTCAGGATTTTCTAAAAGTTTATTGAGTATTGGAATATGGCCTTGTCCTCCAGGATTTGGTAATGCTTCAGGGTTACAGGGGTCTGCATTAACACTTTGGTCAGGGATAGATGTATAATTAATATAATGGTCAAAGGTAGCGTCCTCATCCCATAATATATACCTCCATTTTTTTTTGTCTCCATTAGGATTTAGACCTCTCCACCAGCCGGTGTTCCAGTTAAGCCAGTCAGAGCAAACGATATAAGAGTTGAGGACTATATAGTCAACTAAACTTTTCACATTATATTGGGCTTTAACAGAGTCATAGTTTGTCTGGACAGACATATCATTGGCCATAATAAAATTATACAAAGTATTCCAGTCGGTTAGTGCCTGGTTACCACCATATTCCGCCCATGTTGAGCCCCATGTTTTAATAAACTGGAGGTTAAATCTATCCTGATTATAATAATACTCTGTAAAGTCAGAGTCGTCAACTTTTTCGCGTATTTCATAAACTCCCCAATATTCACCGTTAACATAAAGAATACATGGTTCATAAGTTCGTTCATCAAGTTTTAAATGTCCAATCTGGGAAAGTGTGTGTACATAAGCATCCCTGATATGAGCACCAGATTCAAATGGATAGTTATCATTAGCAGCAGCTTTAAGTATTAATCTTTGAAACTTGTTTCTGTCTTTTGCTTTAAAGACCTTATATTTTACAGCATAGTTATAACCAAATTGATCCCGGGCTACATAATCAATTCCCCTTTGATCATAAGCCCATGAATCATTTCCATGCTTATTAAATTCTCCTGTGCCTTGGTCTATAAAAATCTGGTCAGAATCAAAATATTCAAATGTACCTTGTGGTTCTATAGAAGAACCATTAAGCAAATTTTCAACAAGGTCGCCGGAAATGGATATTACAGGTATAGTATGGCTATCGTTAATAAAATAGGTATTGGTTTCAATAAAGCTTGCTGGCACGTCAGTCACACTACTGAAAGCTCTTGCCCGTATTACCTGTGTAGTATTGACAGTGACAGAGCCGGCAACCACATTAGATGAGGTTGTTGGTGTACTTCCATCAATAGTGTAATATATTGTTACGTTAGGGTCCGGAGATGTAATATCAAGTGTTACTGGACTTGTATATAAACCAGGAATCTGGCTAAATTGAGGTGTGGTTGCATATTCCTGCACTGCATTGTTATTAGAAGCACCCGGTGTTGGACTGGTAAAAAGAGACCATGTAGAAGCACCGTCTGTTGTTCTTCCTCTTGAATGGTCTGTTTGAGCAGGAGTTAACTGAATTTGTTCAATTATTGTTCCGCCGGGATCAGAAAAAATTATATACTCCGGTTTGGTCTGAGTTAGTTTAAAGCCCGTATGTATGTAGCTTCCACTCATTTCATCTCTTGAGGATGCAAAAAAAATAAGATAGTCATTGCCCGAAATAGTAACAGACGGTATTTCCCATTTAGTTGGATTACCTAACTTGTCGCTTAAATAATATCCTGCGAGATTAACAGGTGTTGCACTCGTGTTATATAGTTCTATCCAGTCGGAATATTCAGAATAATTATCCTGTATTGTAGTAACATTTGAACATGAAAATTCATTTATTACAACCTGTCCGTGTAATGATAAATTAAAAAATAATAAAATACTTATAAAGAGAACTATATTATGCAGAGTTTTAGTCATAATAATTGAGTTTGCTCATAAAGTAATATATATTGGTTATTCTTAAAAAATGTAAATGTGTAAGTAAATTACAAATATATTAAAAATTTAGATGAATAAGCAATTTTTTAAAGATTAAATTTTTGGACCAAACCGATGAATTATTTAACAGGTAATAATTTTAACTTTTATGAACTATTGTCATGTCAACGGTTCAGCTGAGCTCACCGAATTCTTTATAATGTCGTTAAAAAATTTATTGACTCTGTCAGGTTCGGTAACTGCCGAACTCTGACAGGTCAGGAATGTCTAAATATTACAGACATAAAACCTGACAAATTCAGCAATTGCCGAACTGTCAGAATTTGGCTTTATACGAAGATTTATTATTGACATAACACTAGGTTTTTTATCACAAAGTAGAGTTCAGTATTTTTCCTGATGATATTACCTGAGAAAGATATTTTTCATATAAACTTTTTTTCAGACTTTCTAAATAATAATAATTATGTATATCTGTCCCAAGAAAATCCACCATTTGATTTTTTATAAGTTTCTCTGCCATTTTTCTTATGAGTACAGAATAATATCCACTTAATGATATAATATTAATCTGAAAAAAAACTCCTTTATCTTTTAATTTCTTAAATTTATCAAAATCATCATACCAGTATAAATATCTTTCAGGATGAGCTAAAATCACTTTATAACCAGCTACCTGTAAATCAAATATTAACGGAATAATATTTTTCGGTGCATTAAAAAGAGAAAATTCTACTAAAAGATAATTATCTCCCAAAGTTAATAATTGTTTGTTTCTAAATTTTTCTACAAATCCTTGGTCAATAAGGTATTCAGCACCAACTTCCAGCTTGATAGGAATATTATCTCTGTTAATAGCAATTTTTACATCTTCAAGTCCTTTTAAAATTATATCAGGAGTATTTTTATAATAATCATCCATCACATGCGGAGTGATTATAAGTTTCTTATATCCTAATTTACTTAATTGTTTTATTAGTTCCAAAGATTCTTCCATTGTCTTTGCTCCATCATCAATATTAGGAATAAGATGAGAATGCATATCTGTTGATAAAACAGATAAATCAACAGGTGTAGATAGTTTTCTCCTTGAAAAAATATTCATTAAACTCATCAAAAATAAATTTTAGTTATTTTATACATCAAAAAATATACAACTATTAGTTTTATACTCTGCTTCGTAATAATTTGAGCTAATTTATCAGGCAGTTGCCTGAAAACAATTATAATTTTAACATATAGTCATTAATTGTCATTAGTTGTCATTGATTGTCATTAATTGTCATTAAATAGTCAATAAGCAACTAAATGACAGCGAAGCCAAATGACAACAAATGACAGTGAGCGTAGCGAACAAATGACTATGAATGACTGTAATTTATTACGGCTCTACTGAGCTTGCCGAAGTGCAAAATATAACCTCTCAAAGTATACTTTAATAAATCATCAAACATACATAAAATTTAATTTAATAATGTTACATGTCCTATTATTTCATGTTTTTTTGACAATTTATCTTTCAGGATAAACAAATAAACATAAACACCTTGCTGGACTGTTTTATCACCAAACATTGATGTTCCATCCCATCCTTCATACATATCATTACTTTTAAACACTAATCCGCCCCAGCGATTATATATATATAATTCATATTCTGCAATACTCATTCCATATCCGTTAAAGATATCATTTTTACCATTAGCATTAGGAGTAAAAGTATTTGGAACATAAAAAACAAATTCCGGGTTAATAGTTACATATTTACTTATAGAATCGGAACAATTGTATGAATCATTTATAACAACTAAAGTAACATAAAATGTTCCTGTGTCTGAATATGTATGTGTAGGATTTTGAATATATGAGCTATCGCCATCACCAAAAGTCCAATACCAATCTGTTGCATCTGTTGAAAGGTCGGTAAAAGAAATAGTAGGAAAAATTATTGACGTTGATTGTGGCACAGCTGAAAAATCTGCTATAGGTGTTATATAAACAGTAATTAAACCATTAACTGTTAACATATCAGAAATTCCACAATCAGAAATAACAGTCAAAGACACATCATAAACGCCGGCAGAATCATAAATATGAATAGGATTCTGTATTGTAGAAAAAATGCCATCACCAAAAGACCAGTACCACGAAACTATATCACCATTAGATATAGAAGATAAGTCGGTAAAATTTACTGATAGAGGACTACATCCATTTATTGGAACAGCAGAAAAATCAGCAACAGGTGTTGGACTTATATCTGCCTGATAATGAACAGTATCTGTACAAGAATATTGTGAAGAAACAATTAATATTATATCATATATTCCGGAAGAATTATATATATGGATAGGATTTTGTAAGATTGAAACAGAGCTTCCATCGCCAAAATCCCATTGCCATGAAGTTATTGAACCTGTCTGTATAGTAGATAAATCATTAAACTGTATAGGAACACCATAACAATGTGATGATAAACCAAGATTAGCTTCCGGCAAAGGATATACAACAACATCATTTGTTATAGAACTAACACAACCTTTATCTGAGGTTAAAGTTAAAGTAACATTATGAGTGCCTGATGAAAGAAAAGTATGAGAAGGATTCTGTATTGAAGAAGAATCGCCATCACCGAAATCCCATTGCCATAAGATTATATTCCCTGATGAAATACTTGAATTATCAGTAAAATCACTAGCTAAATTCAAACATACTTTTGTAGATGTAAAATTTACTATTGGAGAAGGATATACTTGAATAGTATCAATTTTACTGTCAGTACAGCCAGTATTTGTAGTAATTGTCAATGTAACAACAACTATGCCTTCTGATGTATAGATATATACAGGATTCTGAATGTTTGAATTACCTCCATCGCCAAAATCCCAATACCAGAAAGTAACAGAACCATCAGGAGGATTTATTGAAGAATCATAAAAATAAGTATTATTATTTGCACAAACACTACTGTCAACAAAAAAATTTGCAATAGGCAGATAATTAACATGAACAACTATTGTGGTATCATGAGAACAACTATCTGATGTTATAATAATTAAATTAACATTATAATTACCCGAGGCATTATAAAAATGAGAAGGATTTTGTATTGTTGAAAAATTACCATCATCAAAATCCCAATACCATGAAATTATTGTACTATTAATAGTTGTTGTTAAATCAGTAAAATTTGTTGTATCATTTAAACATACAATAGTATTGCTAAAATTTACAACAGGGTCATAATAAATATCAACTTGCTTTGTAATCGTATCAGTACAACCTAAATCAGAAGTTACAATTAAAGTAACATTATAATTACCTCCATAGGCATACTGATGAATAGTTGTCTGTCCTGTTCCTGTTGTGCCATCGCCAAAATTCCAATCATAAGAAATGATATTACCTGAAGCAATTGTAGAAGCATCTGTAAAAATTATATCTGTATAAGGGCATCCTGTTGTAAAGTTAAAATCAGCAGCGGGAGTAGGAAATATTCTAATAGTATCATTTCCCGGTATATTCACGCTACAAATAATAGTATCACCATATATAGCATCTATCACTGTATCTTGTAAAATCAGAGTAGGAATAAAAGTTCCTGTATCTGTATAAATATAAACAATAGAATCTCCTGCTGATGAGCTACTACCATCTCCAAAAACCCATAAAAAACTTGATACATCTTGTGTGTCTGACACAAAAGTTACTTCTAATGGCTGACATCCGTATTTAGGATAATAAACAAAAGAGCCCTTTGGTCCATCTATAATATAATCATTTTTTATAATAGTATCTACACATCCATATATATTTGTAACTATTAAAGAGACATCATACTGTCCGGCATAATTAAAAATATGTTGCGGATTTGGTATATAAGCATGATTACTTGTGCCGCTTGCTGTGTCGCCAAAATCCCAATACCAGGATATAACATCAGCAGTAGAAGAATCAGTAAATGTAACAAAAAACGGAGGACAACTGGAATATATGCTATCAGAATTAAACATTGCTATAGGGCGTGAAACGGTTATTTGTTTTGTAACAGAACTATCACATCCATTGGTATCAGTAACTGTAAGCATTACATCAAGAGTCATCGTTGTATCTACAACAGTTGTATCATACAAATGCATTGGATTCATAGAAGTATCTGCAGGACTTCCGTCGCCAAAATCCCAGGAATAAGACAATCCTGTGCCTGTTGAATTATTTGTAAAGACAGCAAAATCATAATAACATATTAATGAATTAAATACAAAATCAGGATAAGGATAAGTAGGTGTTATGTAAGAATATTTTATTAAAGTGCTGTCGCATCCTTTGGAATCAACAACAGTAAGACCTACGTTGTAACTTCCGGGATAACTTCTTGTAGTATATATATGAGTTACCGGCAAAGAGTTAAATGTTGTATCAGGAGGCGTTCCATCACCAAAATTCCAAATCCACATTATTAAATTTGCAGGAGCAACAGCAGTAGATAGAGACGGGTCAAATGTAACAGTTAAAGGCACACAACCAGTAGTTACATCAGCACTAAAACGCGGAGAAGGAAGTTCAAAGACGATTATAGTATTTGTTTTTGTTATAGAATCTTCACAGCCAAGAGCATCAGTTACAACTAATTCCACACTATAAGTACCGGAGTTAGCATATTGATGAGTAATTATTTGTCCTGTTCCTGTTGCACCATCACCAAAATGCCATTCACTGTTTACTATAGAAGTATTAGCATAACTGGTATCAGTATATGTAACCCCAACATACTGGCACGTAGTAGAATCATTTTGAGTAAAACCGGGATTTATTTCAGAGATTTTAATAAATTCTATTTTTATAATAGAATCCATACAAAAAGGAGGATTATCAGCAGAGACAGTTAATTTCACAGTATAAAATCCCGGGTTCCAGTATGTATGGGTTGGATTTTGTAAAGTTGAGACAGGACTGCCATCGCCAAAATCCCATTCCCATGTCTCTGCACCTTGCGACTGGTCAATAAAAGATACAAGAAAAGGATATTCACAACTTATTTCTGAAGGAGTTACTGTAAACTCGGGCTTTGGTGGAAAAACATAGATATAATTTTGAAATAAAATACTGTCAGCACAACCATTAAAACTTGCAATTAACTGCACATCAAAATATCCTGTATCAGTATATGTATGTATAGGATTTTGAACATCTGAATTATTGCCATCACCAAAATCCCAATACCATGAATCAGTATAAACACTTGAACTATCATAAAAAGTTACAGTAAGAGGATGGCATCCGACAGTATCGTCAGCAGCAAAGTTAACAACAGGAGGTATTCCCACTTTGATATAACCATCTAATACTAAAGTTTTTATACATCCCAGGGAATCCTGAATTGTTAAAGTTACAGTATATGTCCCTGTATCAACAAAGGTATGAAGAGGATTTTGCAGAGTATCAACAGGGCTGCCATCACCAAAATCCCATTGCCAGCTAATAATAGTACTATTTGAATAGCTTAAATCAGTAAAAGCAACATCCAGAGGGGCACAACCCTCTTCCGGTGAAGCTGTAAAATAAGCAAATGGCTCATAGATTGTTATCAGTTCTGTTCCTTGGTCAGTGCAACCATTACTATCTGTAATTGTAAGAGAAACATTATAATCTCCTGTATTATTATAAATATGAGAAGGATTTTGAACAAATGAAGTGCCGCCATCACCAAAGTTCCATTGCCAGGATACTGCACCAATAGTGCTATCGGTAAAATTAACAGAAAAAGGCACATTACAACCAACATTATTATCTAATGAAAAATTAATAACAGGAACTCCATATATAGTTATATTAACATTCTTTATAACAGTATCTCCTGACACGTCAGCACACGGAATACTATTTGTAGTAATAAGCGTTACAGTATAGTTTCCGGATGCTCCATAAACATGATAAGGACTTTGAACTGCTGAAGTATCGCCATCACCAAATTCCCAGTGCCAGGAATCAGTTCCAATTGTTGATTGGTCAGTGAAATGGACATTAGGCGGATTACAGCCAACAGTATCAGTAACACTAAAATCTGCAGTATATGTAATATTGCCGCTAATACCAATATAATTTGGTTTTAAAAGTGTATCTGAGCAACCAACAGTATCAGTAGCTATAAGAATAACATCAAAATATCCTAATGAATTATAAGTATGTGATGGATTTTCCTGTGTTGAAGTTGGAGAGCCATCACCAAAATCCCATAAAAATGTTAAATTAGGATCCGGAGAGGTATTATAAAAATCAACAATAAATGGGGTATCACATGCAAATTGAGATGAGCAGTCAAAACTTATATCAGGCAGAGGCACAACAATAATATCCTCATAATATATAATTTGTTCAGAACAGCCGTTAGTATCAGTAACTCTAAGTGAAACCTGATATATATTAGGGTCTGTAAATTGATGCATAGGATCTTGTATTGCTGAAAAATGTCCGTCGCCAAAATCCCATTGCCATCCTGTTATTGGTGCGTCGCCGGAAGTTGATAAATCGGTAAAATTAACTGTTAAAGGCACACATCCTGAAGAGACATCAGTAGTAAAGTCAGGATTTGGAGAATTAAAAACAGTAATATAATTATTTTTTATTATTGTATCACTACCTGATGCATTAGTTGCTATAAGCATAACAGTATATACGCCGGGAAAATTATATACATAAGTAGGATTTTGCAGAAAACTTGTGCCACCATCGCCAAAATACCATTGCCATGAGTCGGGACTGTTTGTTGATAAGTCAGTAAATGTAACCAGCAAAAATTCACATCCTATGGTTTCATCAGCAGTAAAATCAGCTACAGGAGTTTGAGAATATACTCTTAAATTAGCAGATATTAGCAATAAAAATACTAATAAAAACTTAATATGTCTGATAATATGAGTAAATAAATTATTTATCATACAGAAAATTATATTTATCTTATTTTAATATCTACATTTTACAGAAAAAGCATAAGTTTTGTTACAAATATTACAATCCTTTTTAAATAAAATGTAAAGATAATAATTTTTTTTTGATTATGCAAAAATTTTAGGAAATTACTTTTTTTAAAAAAAAATATAATTATTCACCTGTTTGGTTTGCATATTCGGATAAACTCTTTACAACTCCTTTGCGTAAAAGAAAATGTAAATAACAGACACTTAAATTTAGACCAGATAAATAGATACTAAAAATAATAAAAAAGTAATTTTTTTATCGGTCAGGCGCCTACTCAATTATAAGTAGGGCGTTCTCTTTCGTGTTATTACTATTCGTTTTTTTAAGTTATATTTTTATCTGATACTATGAACAGTCGCAAGAAAATTTAGTTTTTTTGAGAAGGGATTTTTTGTTTTACTTATTGCTTGATTAATTTTTGATAATAAAGATTGTTACCAGAATTAATGGCGATAGAATAAATACCATTTGGAATATCAGAAATATCAATTAAAAATTGACCCGATATATTGGGATAACCTGAGGATTTATAAATAATCTCTCCAATGGTATTATAAATTTTAATTGAGTTTATAATGTTACTACTGCTAATTATAACTTTTCCGTTTGAAGGGTTGGGATATAAATAAAAAGAAGGAGATGTATGTCCTTCTATTGATAAAGTAAAATGAACACAAGTGGTATCTGAATATCTGTTAAAATGACAATTAGCATTAAAATCCAAAGTATCTAATCTTAATCTGTAGCAATAAGTAATTCCGTTTTGAACTCCAAAATCGGTAAATAAATAGTTTGTTGTACCAGTTGTGGTGCCTACTGCATTTAGTGTATCATAACTGGTAAAATTTCCTTGATTATTTGTATCCCGCTCAATAACAAAATAACACCACATATACTCATCTGTTGATTGCCATGTTAATTCAATTTGGTCAACTCCCGCAATATTTAATTGTATGGCATTAATATTTATTATTTCCTGTCCTCTACTTTGCAGAACAATACAAAGCAACAATACAATTATAGAAAAATTTGTTTTCATAATTTCAAGCAATAACAGTTATGATTTGGTTAAATTTGTTTTTTTTATCCGTTTGCAACAAAAAAATAAAGCAGCCAAAATAATCAAAAACAAAATACAGCCAATAACTGTAATCATTTTGACCTGCGTGTGCAAACTCTGAATTGTTTTCTGCTGTTCTTTGGTAGACTCAATTAATAAAGCTACAATATTTTGATATGCTATTGCTTTTTTGTCACCGTCAATAGTTCTTACAACTTCAGGAACAACTGCTTCAACTTCATCTGCCAATAAGCCGATTTCTAATTTTCTATCTGTTACGGGAGAAGTCGTTGAATCACAATCATCACAAAGTTTTTCTTGTTTAAAACGATACGAATACCCGTTAAGTTTTAGCACTTTTTCAAGAGAATTTTCTAATGGCTTAATGTCTTCCTTTAATTCTCTGTCTGAGTCGAACCAAGCACCATTTGCATATAGCCAGCCCTGTCCAGCCACATAAAATCTGTCATTTCCATTCCATTTGACCACATAAGAAACAGTATGAGCACGTCCCACATAACTTTGAATGTTCTGCCCCCAGTCTCTATTTTGAAAACTGTAAGAAACTAATCCCGATGTTCCGCCAGCACGAATTTTAAATGTTGCATAATCGGCTTGACCACTTGGAGTTGAGATATATCCACCAGCTCCCGACCAAGGATTAATTTGCCATTGACCATTGTTAAATACTCTTACTCTGGTATTGTAACTGGTATTTAACTGCATCTCATTTATAGGAGTGCTACCAGAACTCATAACATTCTGCATTACTCCATTTGGTGCAAGATTCCAATATCCTTGGGTTTGACCAAAAGAATACTGATTGAAAGCAAGCATCAACGTGAATAACGCTACTTTTAAAAAATAGTTAAAGTTTTTCATAAATTTTAAAATTTTTAAGCGTAATACATTTTTTAATTGAATAGCAAAAATAAATAAATTTTTATTAATTAAAAAATATTTTTTGTCTTTTTTTTAAAGTGCGTTGGCAAAAAAACTAAATTTTCTTTTTCTGTTTACTTGTTTCTGATATTATCAGTAGTTATTGTCATTGTATTCTTTTTAACGCCTTACTTATAACAGACACTTAAATTTGGATACTGTATATAAATTATTGCTCTAAAACTAGTTCGTTAATTTTTAGACATACTGAATTATCAATTACCCCGACCTTCAGACCAATGTCATTTAGTTAAGAGCATATCAGATTAGCACCATTCTTTAGAATGGTGGGAAAATGCGATTATTTATCCTTGGAAGTCGGCTTAAAGCCGACTTTTAAAACACAATATTTACATTTATACACCACAACCCCGATACAGTCGTTTCTCCTTACGGGGCAGGTAAATTGTGGTACTAATCTGATATTCAATATGTTACGCCTTAACTAAATGACATTGACCTTCAGGTCAGGGATTAAAACTAACGCTTATAACAGGGCTTTAGCCCAAAAAAATGAACTATGGCATATATTAAAATCCGGATTTAATAAATTCAAGGGATAGAGCCCATTATTTTTTATTTATATTCTTGAACTTTCATTACTAAAATTATGTATCTTTGTCCTTTGGTTATATACTTTATTTACATTTTTTTTATGAGTAGAGAACAAAACTAAACTTTGTCCTGAAAAATTCATTCTTTAATTACTCCTTGAAAAGTTGTATTAATTACTTGGATTTAGGATATAACTTATCTATATAATTTAAAAAACAACTATATTATGAAAGAAAAGTCAAAACAAAAAAAAATATTTGTGTTAGATACTTCGGTGATTTTATATGACCACAGTTCTATTAATAGTTTTGCAGACAATGACATTGCAATTCCAATTACAGTCCTTGAAGAGTTGGATAATTTTAAGAAAGGGCATGAGATAAAAAATTTTGAAGCACGGGAATTTATAAGAATAATAGATAAACTTTCTGTTAATAATTCTTTGCAGGAATGGACACCACTTGGTAATACAGGAAGAGGTAAATTTAAAGTTGTGATGAAAGAGTTCGGAAACCTTGATCTTGATGCCCGAAAAATATTTGATTCGGGAAAACCAGACCATCGTATTCTTAATGCAGCCCTTTCGTTGGCTAAAGAGTATCCTGACAGAAAAATTGTAATGGTTACCAAAGATATTAACTTACGACTAAAAGCCAAATCTCTTAATATCCTTGCAGAAGATTTTGAAACTGGTAAGGTTAAAGATTTAAAATCTTTATATTCAGGAAAGACATTGATTGAAAATATTGATGCCCATATCATTGATTCTATTTATAAAAATGGTTTTTGTGAGCCAGAAGATATTGGGATAAAAAATCCTATAGCAAATCATTTTTTCATCCTTAAATCAGTAAGCAATTCAACATTAGCTTTTTATAATCCTATAAGTAAAAAAATTGAAAAGATAGAGAAACATCCTGCATATAGAATATATCCAAGAAATTCCGAGCAGGTCTTTGCTTTACATGCAATAGCCAATCCTAATGTTAAGTTAGTTACATTACAAGGCGTAGCAGGCACAGGAAAAACTCTTTTGGCACTTGCGGGAACATTATCTCAGAGCAGACAGTTCAAACAAATATATCTTGCACGACCAATAGTCCCGTTAAGTAATAAAGATATTGGTTTTTTGCCAGGAGATATAAAATCAAAAATAAATCCTTATATGACACCTTTGTGGGATAATCTGAAATTTATTCAACATCAGTTTGGAGAGAAAGATAAAGAATTTAAAAGCATTGCAGATGGACTTGAAAGTGAAAAATTAGTTATAACTCCTCTGGCTTATATCAGAGGCAGGAGTTTGTCAGATATCTGCTTTATCGTTGATGAAGCTCAAAATCTTACGCCTCATGAAGTAAAGACAATAATAACACGGGCAGGAGAAAATACGAAAATAATATTTACAGGAGATATATATCAGATAGACACACCGTATTTGGATTCTCAAAGCAATGGACTATCTTATCTTATTGATAAAATTAAACAACATCCTATTTATGCACATATAAGATTAGAAAAAGGAGAACGTTCTGAACTCGCTAACCTGGCAAATGAACTTTTGTAAAAAAAATATAGGCACTTCGGTGTTTTTTATGGGTAAAAGAGTATATATGTCCAATGGTATAAATTTGTCTCTTACAATTTTATCATTA
>CAZZDX010000036.1:0-15496 GCA_964653185.1 uncultured Bacteroidales bacterium | reverse complement strand
TTTTTCAAATTTACAAAATTATTGGAAATACAAAAGCAAAATTACAAATTTTTTATGCTATAAAGTTATAAACTTTTTTTGTTTTTATAACCGTTTCTTGTACCGTTTTTGGTGCGGTTTTATATTGAACATTCTACTTATCTGGGATAGTTGATGACTTAGATTTATATCTTCTTTTATATTTTATACCTAATACGAAACTTAATATGTAATTACAAAAACTATCAACCTCTCTAAATTCCTTTTTCCCAGATAAACAATCAAAAGAGACAAAGAAACGTTTATATTCAGAATTGTAATTATACTCTACTAAGTATCTATCACCTGGTCTGGTACAATTTAAACTTGAAAAACTATTTATTTTAGACAAACGCTTTTTAATCCTTTCAACATCCGATTCTTCTAATAAATAGGACACTCTTTCATTATCTCTGATTCCCAAAGAATCTTCTGATTTTCCAAATACCAAATATAGTTTAGAAGTATCATTTAAAACTATTCTACCCATTTGATAATCATTTTTATTTACAGGAAATAATACTCTTATTTCATCTTTATCAGAATTATAAATTGGTTCCTCTCCAAGTTGCCTCAATATATACGAAAATCTAACTTCATCAAGGAATATATCTTCATAATAATATACTTTGGTTCTTTTATTACGTTTTATTACAATTTCTTTTGGTAAAACATTAAAACTATTATTTGTTGGAAATATACTTTGAAGAGTGTCAATATTTTCAATAAATCGATATCGTAATTTATATTTTTTATAATTATTTTTTTTTGATTCAAGACGTACTATATTACTTTTATTTTTCTTTGCTATTAATGACGTATCAACAAACCCTCTGTTAAAATAAAAATAACCTTCTTGATTGATATTCTTTGTTATTTTATAAATACTATCATTAGGTACTTTAAAAATAATCCATTGAATATTTAAAAAGAAATCATCTAAAATATAATTTTGAGATATAACTTTATTTTGAAAAAGTAATAAAACAAAAAGAAATAATATTGTTAACTTAAATTTATACATAATAAATTTTTAATTATCACCAATACCTCCAAGAAGGATTAAAAAACCTACGGTAAAATAAGTCTCCAATTTTTGAAATAGGTGCATTTGTGAATTTGGTACCATATAATGTAGCAGCAGATGGCTGATTAAATGATGTAAAAGAGAATGTTCTACTTGTTTCAACTGAGGCACCAATCTGAAAATTACCTGGAGCATATTCAATATCACCATAAATATTTTTGTAATATCCTGGTTTATTAATTATTGTTGTAACTGTTCCATCTGGATTTACAACATTTGTAACATTTGGGCCCCTATTTAAATCAATTGTTTTTGTTCTATTAATACTACTTTGTCCTTTATCATAATCAATTTGGCTCGTTGGTACAACCTCTCCACTCTGATTATACGATATATTATAAATATCTTTTTTTGCTCCTGTCCAAAAATCTTTATCATGATTAACAGCATCAATTCCACCCATTATACCACCCATTGCTGCACCCATAGCTCCACTATTTAAACCCTGTTTTAATCCAGCATTAAACATATCTCCAATATTTCCACCTTCCATTCCTGTATTCCCAAAACCTAAAATAAATCCACTTGTAAAACCACTTGCACCACCAGTTACAAGACCAGAAAAGAAACCTGTTCCAACAGCATTTGCTGTACCAGTCACACCAGCCATAAAACCCTTACCAACTAATGCTGCATTTACACCTGCACCCACTCCTGCACCAATAGCCCCTGCCGCCGCACCTATTCCATAATATGCTAAACCTTGTCCAAAATTTTCAATATTTTGTGCATTCATTGCTAAATTCATCATGCCACCAAAATCAGCCGCAATTGCATAAGGAAGAAGGGGGGGACAAAAAATAGCAGCAAGTACAGTAAAAATAAACTCCCCATCCGGATCCACATACACCAGCGGGTTATTCAAGGCATAAGAATACCTGTTATAGCTTTGCGGGTTGCCTGGGTTTTGCACAAAATTGTCTGGTGAAAGCATACGACCTACTACCGGGTCATACATTCTGCCGTTCATATTAATTAAGGCAAATTGCGGTAGCATTTCATGTCCTGTAAATCCTCTGTAAATTTTACTTAATGGTTGTGCACCGGTGTATGTCCAGTTATCAGGGTTTCGCACTCTTCCCCATGCATCATAATTTGTTTCTTCTTCTATATTGCCGTGTTTATCGGTGAGAACTAATATTGAGCCAAGATAATCGGTTATGGTATAATATAATTTACCTACTCCGTCTTCTATTATATAAACAGCTATTAAGCCGGTTGGACCGGAAATATAATGATATTCTTTTGTTACACCTCCTGCAATTTCTTTTTCGTAATTGCCGAGATAGTATCTTGTTGTTATTATTTGTCCGTTTTCTTTTAGTTCTGTTTTTTTACGGAAATGTTCGGGACCGTAAGTAATGTTTAGTTCGTAATGGTCTTCGGTAATTTTCTCTGCTTTGTTAAATTCCGTATAATCTATATGTTGAGGAGCTGTGCTTATATAAGATGTAGCATCATTTATTTTTGATACTGCATGTGGCTGTAAACCTCCATATTTATAGTTGCATATATTAGTAAGTGCTCCCATTAATTATTGTTGTAAAATATTATTTTTTCAAATTTACAAAATTATTGGAAATACAAAAGCAAAATTACAAATTTTTTAAATTTTTAATCAGGCGGTTGCCTGAAGCAGATGCTATAAAGTTATAAACTTGCGGTATCTGGTTTATTTATCACTCTGTTTTTACTCCGTTTTATAACCGCTTACTGTATCCTTCTGTTTTTGTAAAATATTCCATATTTTAATTGTTACAAATGATATCCAGATGGATGTAGAAACTTTCAATATAGTTTCTGATTAACTCTAATTATTCCATTAAACCAATTTACCTTTTTAGTAATTTTTTTATCCTTTATTTCATTTTCTGCAAGTTCACTGGATATTTTCTTTATTATAAGTTGATTTTCTAAATATGATACTCTAAAATAATTTTTATCCCCTTCTTTTATTTCAAAGTAGAAAGTTTTTTTATTTTCTAATAAATAAATTTTAATACTGGTTTCGGGATAATAAATAGTAATTAATTCTTTGTAAGTAATATCAAGTTTCAAGCTATCATTAATTAATAATTTAACCCATTTTTGGTAATGTGGTTTATAATCAATACCATAGAAAATTAATGTTGAACAATCTTTTTCAGAAAATAATAATGTATCATTTGTATAATAATAGAAATTCCATCCCTTTTCCCCGTTTCTATAATAACCTATATCATCAAAATTTCCTTTACCATCAGGTGAATTCATAATAAAGAATGACCCTTTTTGACCATTGTATGTTTTATTAAAATTTTCATATTCAATAATTTCACCTGTTTTAGTGTTGTATGACTTATGAATACCTACTTTTATACCACTTAAATATTTCTTTTCACATATTAATTTGTTTTCATCATTATATAGTTTATATATTCCATTTAGCAATACTATTTCGTTTTCTATAGGTTTATTTCCGTTAATTTCAATATGATTTACTTTTCTAAGATTATTATTAAAAGTACTTCTTCTATTGCCATTTTCATAAAGAACAAAATGATAAAACTGAGCATTTTTTTCATTCTTTACAAAAATTAAACTTTTATTTAATAACTCTATCCAATAACCTGACTTTTTACCTGATTCATTATATTGATTTAATGTATCCTTATTTATTTCTCTTAATGTTTGACACTCTATATTTTCTATAAAAATTAGTGATACAAAGAAATATATAAAAATAATACTAATAGCAATATTATAATTCTTGATTATTTTTAGTATAAACATATATAAATCAAATTATTATTTTTCATATCTATTTAAGAATTAAGGACTAATTTGTATTGTATGCGGAGGTATAATAGTTAAACAAGATGAAATAAATGAGCTAATATGATGACCCCAGATGTCTCTTGGACCGATAGTTGTAAAAGCATCTAAAGAACCGATTCCACTACCAACTAAACCACCAATAAACCCTAAGCCACCATGTGTCAGCCAAGGGTCAGCCCCTTCCTCAGGATGCTCATAACCATATAAAACCCCACGTCCATAACCACTTAATGTAGATGTAGTTAGATTTTTTAATGTTGTTGCAATTGGTCTCCAATTCCTTTGATATATTGCACCATGAGTAATTCTTCCATAACGATTTACAAGAGTACCTACATAACCTCCTGCTGCACCTGCACCTAACCCGATTAAAGCACTATAGTATGTATGGGTTAAATCTTTACCTTGAGCTAAACTCATTCCTATATTAACATTTGCAGTTATTAATGCTTCAGATGCCATTTCCCAACCTAGAGTAGCAGCACCTGTTCCTGTTTTAAGTGCTTCAGCACCTAATAAACCTGGTAAAGTAGAAGAAGCTTGAACAATACCTCCAACTCCTGCTCCCATTATAGCACCAATAACTCCTTGTTTCCATGCACCTTCTTTTTGTCCTTGCCACCAGTTCCCAGAAAATACATTATATTCCCCCATATAAGCTGATGAACCTAAATAATATCCTGCAATTGCTCCAGCTACTACCCATATCCACTCACCATCCGAGTCAGTATAGATTAGCGGATTATTGAGTGCATAAGAATACCTGTTTAAGCTCTGGCTAAAATCAGGAAATTGAACATAATTATCAGGGCTTATGAATGTACCAAGGGCAGGGTCATACATACGGCCATTCATATTTATAAGAGCAAATTCAGGTAAGTGTTCGTGGCCGGTGAAACCTCTAATGAGCCAGGGAGGTGGTGGTGTAAGATCTGAAGATAAATCCCAAAAAATTATACTACGTTTATTACCCCAGGCATCAAAATTTTGTTCATAAATTATATTCCCCGATGCATCTGTAATTGTGAGCAATGAGCCAAGATGATCAGTGTAAGCATAATACATACTATCAGTTCCGTTGTAGCTGACATTTATTGCTACAAGCCCTGCACCGCTACTTATGTAATCTACTTCGTATATATCACTACCCATAATTATTTTTTCGTAATTATTGCCGTAAAATATTGTTTTCTGCACATTGTCCTGGTATTTCAATTCTGATTTCCTTCGCTGGTTGTCAGGTCCGTAAGTAATATTTAATTCATAATCACCTTCAGTTATGGTTTCTGTTTTATTAAATGGTGTGTAGGTTATATTTTGTTGCAAGGTGCTAAAGTTTTTGGTAAAAATAGTGATTTTTTTTTTAAAATATTTCAATAATTTTTGCTTGAGAGTCGCAGAGGTAGTTTTACCACCGCTTACTATACCGTTCAAATTAATCAAATTGCATTGGATTTAAATAAACATGAAATTTCTTTAGTTTTCCTGCTAAAGTAACATATACATATATAGTGTAATTATCACCAAGAAATTTATTTTCTGGAAATCCAGAAAATTCATACCAGTGATTTTTCTTAAATTCCAATGGAAAAATATTTTGTATAGTATTTTCTTCATAAGGGAGAAGACACCATTTATAGTATTTATTTTCTTTATGAAAATATATCCTTCTTTGAGGTTTAAACTTTATAGGCTCTGCAATGCTATCGTAAATCTTTGAAATATATTCCACGGTTAAGCACTCAACAGTATTTTTTTTTGTAAAAACTATTGGGTATCCTTTTTTTCCAATACTATCCACTTGAAGTTCGCTAACCTTAAAATTATCTGTCTTAGGCCAATAGCACCGTACTTTCTTTTTAGTAATATTATAGTTAGCATTGCATGAGATGAGAAAAATTGAAAGTGTAACATAAAACATTTGAAGTCTTTTCATAATAATTGTTAATTGATTATTTTTTTTTGCTTGCATTCATTTTTTAAAGTGTTTTATCTAACCAAAACAGCGGATTAACTACAGCTTGCGAATACCAGTATTTATTAATGGCCCAGCCATAGAAAGGAGGAGCAATCCCATACATTCCATAACCTCCGGCAAGTGCCAACGGTCCAGTTGCCCCCAATCCTAAAGCGGAAAAATAACTTGCATGATATGATGCAATTGAGATTCCTAATCCTGGAACACTTGTTATAGATTGAGATATTGCACTACTTACATATCTACCTGCAAAACCTTTAATACCTCTTGCTTTTAATGGAGCAAACTTATTACCCAAATAGGCAGAATATAATCCCTCTCCTGCTCCAAATGTTGTATTTGCAATTGTTTGTCCTACACTTTCTTGATTATAAATACTATTTGTCAATCTATCTAAGCTACCACTTAATGTTGATGTCCAATAATTTGTAGTACGGATACCTCGTTGACCTGGTTGACCTAACAATCGTCCTCCATTCCTACCAATTCCTCCTCCAATTCCACCTGCAACCAATCCTGAAACTCCACTTAATAAAATTTCTGTGTTGTCTCTTCCTTGAGCCCAACTTGAAAGCATATTAATATTTGAAGTCATCAAAGCATTTACTCCTATATCCCAACCTAACGATGTAGCTTGCCCAGCACTAGCGGCAATTTTAGTTATATCAGCTCCAAGTGCAGAAGCACCAGCAGAAACTCCCAAACCAAATCCAGCTCCTGCAATTGCACCAATTCCTGCTGCTTTCCAAGATGCTGAGCTCCATTTCCATGGTCTCGCTTCTTTCCAACCAGTTGACTGTAAACCACCAATCTCAAATCCAGCAACAGCACCAATAATCATAGGTATAAACCAAGCAAACTCTCCATCCGGGTCCACATACACCAGCGGATTATTCAAAGCATAAGAATACCTGTTCAAGCTCTGGCTAAAATCAGGAAATTGAACATAATTATCAGGGCTTATGAATGTGCCAAGGGCAGGAGCATACATTCTGCCGTTCATATTTATAAGAGCAAATTCATCTAAATGCTCGTGCCCGGTAAATCCTCTGTCAATAATATTTGATGCAGGTATGTGGTTATATGTCCAGTTGGTTGGGTCACGTTGTCTGCCCCATGGGTCAAAATTATACTCTTCAGCAATGTTACCGCTTTTATCAACCAAAGCAACAATTGAACCAAGATGGTCTGTAATGGTATAATATAAAGTTTCTGTTCCGTCTTCTTTCATATATACTGCTGCCATTCCATCGGGTCCTGGTATATAGTGTGTTTCTCTTTCACCACCTAAAATTTCTCCCGAGACCTGTTTTGGAACATTTTTTTCATAAATTCCAAGATAATATTTTGTTATTAATAAATTGCCGTCTTTATATTTTTTAACTTTTTTTCTTGCTCTGTCGGGTCCGTAAGTAAAATTTATTTCATAAATATCCTGGGTAATGTTATCAACTTTATTAAACGGTGTATATGTGATGTTCTGTGGCAAAGGGCTTATATTTCCTGTATTATTTTCTATTTTTGATACTGCATGCGGCTGTAAACCTCCATATTTATAGTTGCATATATTAGTAAGTGCTCTCATTAATTATTGTTGTAAAATATTATTTTTTCAAATTTACAAAATTATTGGAGATACAAAAGCAAAATTACAAATTTTTTAAATTTTTAATTAGGCGGTTGCCTGAAGCAGATGCTATAAAGTTGTAAACTTTTTCTATTTTCTCGGCACAAGTTACAAATTTGCGGTAGCTGGTTTTTTACTTTATTACAACAATCTTATCTGTTGCTACTATTTTATTTCCAATGATTATTTGATACAGATAAATACCTTTATCAAGTATAGTGCCGGAAATATTAAATGTGTTTTTGCCTGCAAATAAAGGATAACTTAACAATTTTCTTCCAATTAAATCATAAATTTCAAAAATGCCTTGTTCGTCTTTAGGTGAATTATATGACACTTGTATATTTGCATTAGCTGGATTTGGATAAACCATAACTATGTTTGAGTTATCAATTTTTACATTTTTTGTTGTGTTGTCGGTAATTATTTTGTTATTTGATGGTACATTATTATTTGTTGTATTAGAAGTTTCTTCTACATATTTGCTTGTTTGGTATGTGAATTGATCACATGACACATTATCAATTTTATATGTTCCCGATTTTAATGTTGAATTAGGAAGGATTTTTATGTAATTGTTTGCGATAACATTAATATCTTGATATTGATTAACTGTAACATTTTCTAAAACAATATTTTTTCCATATAAATCTCTATATAATTCTTGTCCATTAATATTTATATTATCTTTATAAGTATGGATATATCTTGTATATTCATCCCAGAGTGGTGGATAGGTATCCCAATCCCAATATGATTGAGCCAATTTCAATTTATAATGCTTACCCTCTTGAAGTGTAACACCAATTTGAGGTAAATAATTTAATAAGTTAAATGATTCAATAGCGTATCCGTTCCCAAAAGATATTTTATCTTTGGGTATATTTACCCAACCTGCATTCTCACTACCTATAGGGTTTAAATCATAATCACATTCTTGTATGGAAAGAAATATTTGATAACAACTACAAGTACAATGAAGATCGCCAATAAGCCAAGGTCTCCATTCATAACAATCATAAGTATTAATATGTTCTGCATTTGATTGTACATCTGAGCAATGACCTTTATCAGTAATTTTAACTTTTTGTAACCGGAAATAATTATGGGGGCAAAGTGATGGAGGATAATTTGCATTTGGGAAAACAGGAGAAATCGTAATATTATCCTCAATACATACCTCTACTACTCCGTCATGTTTTCCATTTATATCAAAACCATCTTCTGATAATTTTGTTAAACAAACAGGAGAAACATAAGGATTATAGCAGTCAAAAGGACAATTATTATAATCTTCACCAGGTTCACAAATACCATTTCCACAAGATCCAACTGTAGGGCAGTATGCGTTTAATGAGGTTACACCAGAACTATATGGATCCAGCCAAAATGAAAATCCACCCTGTTGCCATGAAGTGGTGAATTTTCCATAATATGTTGTTTTGATTGGAGGACAAACATTCCCATTACCATAATGATCTTGACCAATTATTTTATGATTATTATCAAATAAAGGAGAACCAGATGAGCCTTTTTGTGTAGTTCCCGTCGCCCAGTGAGCGCCCCAGTGATAAGTGGTATTAATAATAGGATCATTAGCTATAGAAATTTTTTTAATATCTCCATTAGGATGATGAATCCCTGTAAATGGAGGTTGAGGATCTGTTGTTAATGTCCATCCGGCTAAGCATGCTCCATAATCAGCTAAAATATCCGGGCTGATAGTATTTAACTCTAACAACAAATAATCCGAGGTTGGGGATCCTGGTCCATCAGATGCCAATAAAGTAGAACCATATGCAGATTCAAAAAGGCTTGAAGATACATCAGAACCATCACTATTGCAGTCAGGTGATTGATGATTGAATAAAAATGTCCATGTGCTATAATCAAACATAGGACCAACGCCATCAATGCAATGATTTGCTGTTAAAAGTAATGGACGACCATCCTGATCGGTATTATTTATCAGACCCCCACTACACCATCTCATTAATTCATTCTCTTCATCATATCCTAAAATCATAACTACTGATTTGATTTCTTTTTCCCAACCATTACCTTCAGGACATGAAACATTTTTATTGCAATCTAAAGTAAATTCATCTGAAAAAGGACCATGTTCAGAAAAAATGGTTTTAAACACATGTATTATTTTTATAATTTGTAACTGCCCTTCAAAATCAGCATCTTTTGGTTCATGATATTCAATTGATATCTTTTTTCCTCTAATAATCTGTGTTCCAAATTTTATCGGCTTGCTTTCATCTATTGGATTATTTGCAGATGTAAATGCTCCAAAAGCTATTGTTTTGTCTTCTTTAAAAAAGTATAATGTAGCACCATCAGGCAACTTGAATTTATCAAAATAAAATTGCAAAGCATACGCAGTAGATGATTCTATTTTTAACGTCCATAATTTACTGCTGTCGTTTAAAATCAGCATTTGTCCCTGAGATTTTATATCAATTGATACATCTATTCCTTTGCCATAATACTTACCCTCACAATTATTGGAAATATCAATAGAGTTTGCATTTTGTTCTTCAAGCTCATTGTTGATGTATGGAAGAAATATTGAACTTAAACCCTTTAAGCTATCCGAAACACTTTTGTTCTGGAAATAAACAGGAAATCCCCCACTGCTTTCTTGAGATTGTACTTTTATAGAAAGTAAAATGCTTATAGCCAAAAATAAAGATAAATGATTAATTATATTTTTCATAATTTTATAACAATTATAAGTTTATTTATTATTTAAAAATCAAATTATTATATTTTGTCATATCAACAGAATGATTAATTTTAAAATCAACTACACAGCTATCAGCAATTTTAGGTATCAAACACCAAACTTTAACTCCAAATCTTGCTTCACAAGGTCCTTGTTGTTCAATATTTAGCTCATAGGTATAATTATTATCAGAATTTTTTATTACCGAGTAGTTTATTTTAGGAGCAGAGCAACCTCCTGTTGATGTAACTATACCTAGTAATGAGTATTGGCTAAAATCAATTATTGGGAAGCTATAATCCAGACAAGCTGGATGCGGTGAACGTACCTGAAATATTTCGTGATATATTGCATCATTATTAATAAAATAATTACCTCCATATATTTGAGCACATTTAAAAGTAATTTTTTTACATGGTATAATTTCCTGAGCATTTATCTGTATTGAAAGTAAAATGCCTACTATTAAAAATAATGTAATTTTATTAAATTTTATTTTCATTTCTTTATAATATTTATAATCATTAGTGTCCGACTAAAAATTTATTGACTTAATAAAACACTTATTATATCACATAAATCACTACAAAAAAATTAATTTGGGGTTATAGTTTTATAATTATTTAATAGAACGTAGATTTTTTATGATTTATTATGATTCTCGCTGATTATCAATACTTTAAAAAATTATATATAATCATAAACAATCAGCGTCATCATCGTTCTATTTTAGTCGGACAGTAGTGATTTATAATATTAAAATCAACAATAGAATTATCGGCAATTTTAGGTATCAAACACCAAACTTTAACTCCAAGTTTTGGTTTACAACATCCTTGTTGTTCAATATTCAGTTCATAAATATAATTGTTATCAGAATTTTTTGTTATAGAATATTCTATTTTGGGGGAAGAGCAACCACCTGTTGATGTAACTATACCCAATAATGAATATTGGCTAAAATCAATTACCGGGAAGCTATAATCCAAACAAGCCGGATGCTGTGAACGTATCTGAAATAATTCATGGTATGTTGTGTCATTATTAATGAAATAATTGCCTCCATATATTTGAGCACATTTAAACGTAATTTTTGTACATGGAATAATTTCCTGAGCTTTTATCTGTATAGAAAGTAAAATGCTTATAGCCAAAAATAAAGATAAATGATTAATTATATTTTTCATAATTTTATAACAATTATAAGTTTATTTATTATTTAAAAATCAAATTATTATATTTTGTCATATCAACAGAATGATTAATTTTAAAATCAACTACACAGCTATCAGCAATTTTAGGTATCAAACACCAAACTTTAACTCCAAATCTTGCTTCACAAGGTCCTTGTTGTTCAATATTTAGCTCATAGGTATAATTATTATCAGAATTTTTTATTACCGAGTAGTTTATTTTAGGAGCAGAGCAACCTCCTGTTGATGTAACTATACCTAGTAATGAGTATTGGCTAAAATCAATTATTGGGAAGCTATAATCCAGACAAGCCGGATGCTGTGAACGTATCTGAAATAAGGCGTGGTATGTCGTATCATTATTAATGAAATAATTACCTCCTGGTATTTGAGTACATTTAGAAGTAATTTTTGTACATGGTATAATTTCCTGAGATTTTATCTGTATTGAAAGTAAAATACTCACTATAAAAAGTAAAATGATTTTATTAAATTTTGTTTTCATTTCTTTGTAGTACCTATAGTATTTATAATATTAAAATCAATAATAGAATTATCAGCAATTTTAGGTATCAAACACCAAACTTTAACTCCAAGTTTTGGTTTACAACATCCTTGTTGTTCAATATTCAGTTCATAAATATAATTGTTATCAGAATTTTTTGTTATAGAATATTCTATTTTGGGGGAAGAGCAACCACCTGTTGATGTAACTATACCCAATAATGAATATTGGCTAAAATCAATTACCGGGAAGCTATAATCCAGACAAGCCGGATGCTGTGAACGTATCTGAAATAATTCATGGTATGTTGTATTATTATTAATGAAATAATTGCCTTCAGATGTTTGAGCACATTTACAAGAAACTTTTGTACATGGAATAATTTCCTGAGCTTTTATCTGTATTGAAAGTAAAATGCTTACTATTAAAAGTAATGTAATTTTATTGAATTTTGTTTTCATTTCTTTGTAGTATCTATAGTATTTATAATATTAAAATCAATGATAGAATTATTAGCTATTTTAGGTATAAGACACCAAACTCTAACTCCAAAGCCTCGTTTACAAAGTCCTTGTTGTTCAATATTCAGTTCATAAATATAATTGTTATCAGAATTTTTTGTTATAGAATATTCTATTTTGGGGGAAGAGCAACCACCTGTTGATGTAATTATACCTAATAATGAGTACTGGCTAAAATCAATTATTGGGAAGCTATAATTCAGACAAGCCGGATGCAGTGAACGTACCTGAAATAAAGCATGGTATGTTGTGTCATTATTAATGAAATAATTGCCTTCAGGTATTTGATCACATTTAAAAGTAATTTTTTCACATGGTATAATTTCCTGAGCATTTATCTGTATAGAAAGTAAAATGCTTATAGCCAAAAATAAAGATAAATGATTAATTATATTTTTCATAATTTTATAACAATTATAAGTTTATTTATTATTTAAAAATCAAATTATTATATTTTGTCATATCAACAGAATGATTAATTTTAAAATCAACTACACAGCTATCAGCAATTTTAGGTATCAAACACCAAACTTTAACTCCAAATCTTGCTTCACAAGGTCCTTGTTGTTCAATATTTAGCTCATAGGTATAATTATTATCAGAATTTTTTATTACCGAGTAGTTTATTTTAGGAGCAGAGCAACCTCCTGTTGATGTAACTATACCTAGTAATGAGTATTGGCTAAAATCAATTATTGGGAAGCTATAATCCAGACAAGCTGGATGCGGTGAACGTACCTGAAATATTTCGTGATATATTGCATCATTATTAATAAAATAATTACCTCCATATATTTGAGCACATTTAAAAGTAATTTTTTTACATGGTATAATTTCCTGAGCATTTATCTGTATTGAAAGTAAAACACTTATAGCAAAAAATAAAGATAAATGATTAATTATATTTTTCATAATTTCTAATTTTTAATTGATTTATTTTTATTTAATTCATTAACTTGTTTATTTAATTTTTCAATCTGGTTTTTAAAAATCTCAATTGTTTTTTGCTGTTCAATTGTATATAAAGTCAATTCTTCAATTTTTTTAAGAAATAGAGTATTCATTTCTACAAGTTTCAGTCCATTCTTTTTTATCTCTTTTGCAGAAGGTATATCTGGTAGATGGTGTTTTTCTTTTATATAATTTTCTAATTCTTTTAGAGTTCTTAATTTATATTCTTTTTGAAGTACATAATCATAAGTATTTATGTCACCAACCACCTTAATTTCGTCTTCACATATAATTTTGCCGTTTACTGTTAATTTATAATCTGGTCGAGGGTTTCCTGTTCCAATGCCAACATTGCCATCGTCACTAAGAAAAAGAATATAATTATCAAAGCCTCCTATACTTCCGGAAGGTTTCCAAAAATTAAGTCCACCATTATTATCCTGTTCTGGTCCGTGATCCTCTGTAAGATATTCTATTCCCCAGTTACCCCAGGTTCCTGTTTCACCATCGCCCAATAATAAGCTACTGGTTTCTCCTGTAATTAAAATGTTACCATTGTGAACATGTAATTTGGCATTAGGAACGGTGGTTCCAATACCAACTTTACCATCTTCATTTAAAGTCATTATATTTGTCGCATTTGCTTCACCTGAAACTTGTTTATTAATATAAAATTTCCCCTTATATCCACTCACAATCATATCCCACCATACATCTCTATCGTATTGTGAGTTTATTACCTTATCTTCTAATCTTAAAACAGTTGAAGTCATAACATCATCATCATCAGGTATAGGTCCCATACCACCATCTGTTATTCCTTTAATATGTATATTTTGTTGAGGGTCCGTAGTTCCAATACCTACAAAACCTCTATTATTTGCATTTATTATTGTATTATAATTAATATCAGATTCACTTTGAATAAATAAAGGTCCATTATCAGTATATAAATGATTTTCTAATGTTGTTGGGGAAACTTCTGCATATATTGAATTCCCAATTTTTATTTTATTTTTTACAAATAAGCTATCAAACACAGTTTGTCCTGTTACGTTCATATTTTCAGCAGTTATTGAGCCCATGGCTATTAAATCAGGCACATAAACAGTATTTGGTTCTGTTGCTGTAATATTTTCACCTCCTATAATAACTGTTTGCATTGGAGGAGCTTGCGTTGGTGAGACAAATATTGTATTATTTCTCCCGCAAAATATTCCTGAATTTTCAGCGAGAGTATCTATTGAGTGATCTTTACCTCCAAGTATGGCTGAATTTTTTGCTGCTGCACCTACTCTTATATAACCGCTACCAATAGCTGAATAATTAAAAGCACCTTTTCCTGATGCCACTACGAAACGATTTCCGCCTGCATCATCATGTCCACCGGCAAAAGAAGATTCTCCACTTGCTATTGTATTAATTCCTGTACTAAAAGATGCCATTCCTGTTGCTTTTGTGCTAACTCCTGTGCTAAAAGATGCCAGCCCTGTTGCTTTTGTGTCGCAACCCTGTGCAAATGTCCCAAGATTAGATGCTTCAGGTGCTGCTAATCCATATTCCGGTGCTGAAGTGCCAACAACCATAGAAAATTGTCCTGTTGCTCCTGAACGTTCTCCTACTGTTAAATTGTTCTTTACCAGCAAACTGTCAAAATTAGTTTGTCCTGTTACATTCATATTTCCAATACTAATTGAATCAGCAGTAATTTTGTTAATTCCTTTAAGATTTATATTATCAAAATTAATATTCCCGCTTGTAGAGGTTATTCTGTCATTTATTCCATCTATTATTATGGAATTGGCAACTTTTACTATACTATCGGCTTTTACTACTTCTGTCTTAACTTCTTTTGTTGCTAAAGTATCAGCATATAATTTTTTTGTCTTTATTTGTTTGGTTTCCAAGGTATCTGCCCTTAATTTTCCACCTACATTAATAATACTGGCAGTTATTGAGCCAGTTGTTTCAAGATTTGTATTATCAAAATTAATATTCCCGCTTGTAGAGGTTATTCTGTCATTTATTCCATCTATTATTATGGAATTGGCAACTTTTACTATAC
>CAZZDX010000035.1:0-15629 GCA_964653185.1 uncultured Bacteroidales bacterium | reverse complement strand
TTCCTGTTTTTGTTAATAGCATTAAATTTTAGGTTTTTAGACAGTCTGACGGTTCACGTATATATTTGGGTTGTTATTCAGGTAAAGTGTATCAAATTGACCAGAATGGGAAAGTTGAAAAAATTTATATAATCCCTGTAGATAAAATTGTTTATTATGAAAGCATCTATGACAAAACAAATCCGGTTTCCTTTATAACTGAATACAACAATAGAAAATATATTCTTTCACAATGGTATTTATACATCCTCAAAAATGATGAAATAGTAAAGTCATTAAAGTGTGAGAATGGGGTTTTCAAATGGTTTAAAAATGGATTTATTCACTTAGGAAACAAACATATAAATTTATATAATATTGACGGAGTATCTAAAGGGTCTTTAACTTTCAAATCTTTTATTAGTAATGTGAGTTTTAATGACAATATATTTTTAGTTGAAACAAAATCTAAAGCATTTACTTTTAAATTGAACTAATATATTGTAACAACTTTAGTCCCGCTACCGCACGATTGTATCGTGTGGTTTAGAAACAAAAATAATAATTTAACGTTAGTTAATAAAAACAATAATTTTTATTACATTTGAATCATGAGTGGTAATTACAAATTTTATAATCCAGAAGGAATTTATTTTGTAAGTTTTGCAGTAGTTGAATGGTTAGATGTATGGACAAGAAACGAATATAAAGATATAATAATTGATAGTTTACATTATTGCCAAAAAAAGGAATATTAGATAATGTTATTGTTATTAAATAAAAAATAAAGACCACACGATACAATCGTGCGGTAGCAGCGTTCATGCTGGTTTAAAAAAACAAAGAAAAATAAAACTAATCAATGAATTACTTAAAAAATAGCAACCAGTTTTCTTTAATTAGACCTAAAAAAGCAAAAAAAATTTGATTGTAAAAAATATAAATCATTGATTATCAATATAATATGATATAATGTTTTTATAAAAAATTCAATAATTTTGGGTTTTTAGACAAACTGTCGTTACAAACAAGCGTAAGAAAGACAGAGAAACTGATACAGTTACAAATAATTTGAATAATTTTGTTCCATTTAGAAAACGAGTAAAATGAATTTTGAAGAAACATATTTAGATAAAATAATTTGTGGAGATTGCTTGGACGTAATGCGAAAAATGCCGGACAAGTGCTTGGACATAGTTGTTACTTCACCACCATACAATTTAAAAAATTCTACTGGAAACGGAATGAAAGATGGACGTGGTGGAAAGTGGGCTGGTGCTGCACTCGTTAATGGATATTCTCATCATAACGATAATATGCCACATGAAGAGTATGTAAAATGGCAAAAGGACTGTTTGACAGAAATGTACCGATTGATTAAAGATGATGGAGCAATTTTTTACAATCATAAATGGCGAGTTCAAGACGGTTTATTGCAAGACAGACAAGACATTGTAAATAGATTTCCTGTAAGACAAATAATTATATGGCGTAGAAAAGGTGGAATTAATTTTAATCCCGGATATTTTTTACCAACATATGAAGTAATTTATCTCATACCAAAACCAAAATTCAAACTTGTACCAAAAGCTAACGCCTATGGTGATGTTTGGGAGTTTACGCAAGAAATGAATAATTTACATCCTGCTCCTTTTCCTATAACTTTAATTGATAGAATTATTTCTTCGACAAGTGCAAAAATAATATTGGACCCTTTTTCTGGTAGTGGAACAACGGCAATTGTCGCAATGGGATTAAAAAGACATTTTATTGGCATAGAATTATCGCCTGAATATTGCGAAATGTCAGAAAAACGAATTGAAAAAAATAAAAAGCAAAGTGAACTTTTGCGAATTAGACCGTTAACTTTATTTCAAGATATAGAATGAAAATTTATACAAAACCTCAGTTAATCGCTGAATTGAAAAAAATTGCAGCCAAAGGTTGGATTGAAAATCGCAGACATGGAAATCAAGGTGGTATTGGTAATACTCTTGAAGATTTACTTGGTATTGCTGAAAACAATTTGCCAATACCGAATGCGGCAGAATGGGAGTTAAAATCACAACGATTAAACACTAGCTCATTAACAACATTATTTCATATTGAACCATCTCCAAGAGCAATTGGATTTGTTCCTCAATTACTTTTACCAATGTATGGTTGGAAACATAAAGAAGCTGGCAAAAAATATTCTTCATCAGAAATGTCATTCAGGCAAACAATACATGGAAACTTCCCAAGCGACAGGGGTTTCATGGTGAAAATTGACAGAAAGGATAAAAAAGTATTGATTTCCTTTAATACAAAAAAGGTATCTGACAAACATGCAAGTTGGTTAAAGAAAGTTGGGAAAAATATTGGTCTTAAAGAGCTTAATCCACAGCCATATTGGGGTTTCGATGATTTGGCAAATAAAGCAGGAACAAAACTATTAAATTGCTTTTACGTTCAAGCAGAGAGTAAAAAGGAAAATGGGAAAGAGTTTTACCATTACACAAAAGTAATGATGTTACAAAAATTCAACTTTGAAGGATTTTTAAAGGCACTTGAAAAAGGAAATATCCTGGTTGACTTTGATGCAAGAACTGGACATAATCATGGGACAAAATTCAGAATGAGACAAAATTATTTACCGGACTTGTATGAGAAAGTAACTGTGATTGTTTGAAAATGAAGGAACGCCAGTTTGTAACAAAGTGTATATGTCATAAGGGTTTTAGTAGTAAAATGAAAGTAAATGCAAATAATAAAAATTAATAATAAATTGAAAAGGAAGTGCTATGAAATCCCACACTAAGCATAGCCAAATCGTCAGAATGTCTAAAAACCAATAAAAAAGAAAAATAAAATTGCTCGTAAAAAATATAAATCATTGAGTATCAATATAATCAGGCGACTGCCTGAATGTTTTAATAAAAAATTTAATAATTTTGGGTTTTTAGACAAACTGCCGTTGTGTTTCATGCCAAGAAAAAAAAAGCCATCTCACAAGCAAAAGAGCAAAAACTCCATCACACTATCTAACCCTTCGCTTTTATATCTTTGCTTTTTGCTAACCCACAAAAAACAGAATTGCTAAAATTATTTATTATTCGTATTATTGCAAACAAAAAAACTAAACATTATGGATAAAGAAAAAAATACTTTTACGGAAAAACAAAAACTTACGGCACGTTTTGCAAAAGCAATGGGACATCCTGTCAGAATATATATATTAGAGTTATTATCAAAACAGACATGTTGTTACAGCGGTGATTTATCAGAAGTGTTACCAATTGCAAAATCAACACTTTCGCAACATTTAAAAGAATTGAAAAATGCAGGATTAATTCAGGGTGAGATTGAATCACCAAAAATAAAATATTGTCTTAATAAAAAGAACTGGAAATTAGCCCAAAAACTTTTTAAGAATTTTTTATAAATATAATTTTTTTATTAAAAATATTGTTCGTATTTTTGCGAATTACTAACAATTAAAAAAAACTTAAAAAAATGGAAATAAAAATTCTCGGCACAGGATGCCCAAAGTGCAAAGCACTTGAAAAAATTACAAGAGAAGTGGTTGCCGAAACAGGCATAGAAGCAAATATCTCAAAAGTTGAAGATATTATGCAAATTATGAATTATGGTGTAGTTTCAACACCTGCACTCGTAATTGATGAAAAAGTCGTTTTAAAAGGACGTGTGCCGTCAGTAAAAGAAATTAAAGAATTATTAACCAAATAAAACTTAAAAAAAATGAAAAAAACAGTAAATTTTTTATTATTCTTATTATTTGCTTTTAATACAATTGCCTGCAACAATACTCAAAGCAATAATAATTTGACATCAGATGATAATACGCCAAAAGTTAAAAAGATTGAAGTTTATTATTTTCATTACACACGCAGATGTGCAACTTGTATGGCTGTAGAGAATGAAACGGAAAAAATTCTTAAAGAATTGTATCCTGAAAAAGTAAAAAATGAACAAATTACTTTTCAATCAATAAATCTTGATGAAGGAAAAAGTGAAGAATTAGCTGAAAAATATAAAGTTTCGGGGCAAACTTTATTGTTTGTTTCAGGAACCGAAACAGTTAATTTAACAAACGAAGCATTTATGTATGCACGAACAACACCTGATAAGTTAAAAGAAAAAATTAAAGCAACAATTGATCAATTAACTAATTAAAAAAAAAATGGAGTTTCTTCAAAATTGGCTCAGCAGTACTCAATTACCGTTTTTATCAGCACTGATATTGGGATTAATGACAGCAATCAGTCCATGTCCGCTGGCAACAAACATAACAGCAATTGCATTTATCGGAAAAGATATAAAAAATAAACGCAAAGTATTTACAAACGGATTGATTTATACACTTGGTAGAGCAGTAACTTATACAGGATTAGGACTTATTTTTTATTTTAGTGCAAGTCAATTTCATATTTCTGCTTTTATTCAAAAATGGGGAGAAAAATTTTTAGGTCCATTATTATTAGTAATAGGTTTATTTATGCTTGATTTTATAAAAATTAAATTTCCCGAATTTGGAAAACTTAAAGAAAAAATGGAACAAAAAAGTCAATCCGGCTTTTTGGGCGTATTATTGCTTGGGATTGTCTTTGCACTTGCTTTTTGTCCATACAGCGGAGTATTATATTTTGGAATGCTTATACCAATAACAATTACAAGTGCATCAGGACTTTATCTGCCTTTAATCTTTGCCATTGGCACAGGTTTACCTGTAATTATTTCTGCATGGTTTATTGCTTACACAGTTGGTGGTATTGGCAGTGTATTTAATAAAGTTAAAATATTTGAGATATGGTTCCGTAGAGTCGTTTCTGTAATTTTTATTGTGATTGGATTATATTATATAGCAATTTGTTTTTTTTTAAAAATATAATGAAAGAAATTATTTTATGAACAATAACGAATATCACCATCACTATATAAGTGGCAGAAATTTATTTTGGACAATACTTTTAAATATAAGTATTACAGTTGCCGAAGTTACAGGTGCAATTATTTCGGGCAGTATGGCATTGCTTACTGATGCTTTGCATAATTTTAGTGATGTTCTATCGTTGATAATCAGCTATATTGCAAACAGATTAACTCGTAGAAAAGCTACTGTAAAGCAAACTTTTGGATACAGACGAAGTGAAATAATGGCTGCTTTTTTGAACTCTGTAACATTAATCATTTTAGCATTTTTTATTTTAGAGCAAGCAATTTTACGCTTTTGGGAACCAACCAAGATTGTTGCCAATTGGGTTATATATCTTTCAATAGCAAGTATAGTTGCAAATGCTTTAAGTGTGTTGTTTATCAAAAAAGATGCAAAAGATAATATTAATATCAAATCTGCATTTGTTCATTTATTTACTGATATGCTAACTTCTGTAGCCGTTTTAATTGGCGGATTAGCTATGAAATTTATGAATTGGTATTGGGTAGATTCTGTGCTTTCAATAATCATAGTAATTTATTTGATTTATATGAGTTGGGGAATCTTTAAATCATCGTTGCAAATAATAATGCAATTTACACCGAATAATATTAATGTTCAGAAAATTGTAACTGAAATTGAAAAAATAAATAATGTAAAAAATATTCATCACGTTCATATTTGGCAAATTAATGAACATGATATAATGTTTGAAGCACATGTTGATTTAATGGAAGATAGCAAAATCACCGATTTTGAAATAGTGCTAAAAAGAATTAAACAAATATTAGCTCAATTTAATATTGAGCATATCATAATACAACCGGAATTTTTAGTTGATGACAATAAACAAATAATTTTTAAAAATTAACTTTTCGGAAAGAACTCAACATTAAAAAATCTAATATATAATTAATTTACAAAAATAGTTAAAATTATGAGATTTCTATCAGAAAATTTTCCTGAGTTTACAGAAATGTTTGACAACATTGATAAAATGTATAAAGACAAACGAATGATTGATGAAAAAACTTATCAGTTTATTTGTCTTGCACTTGCAATAAAAGGACGTTCTGCACCTTGTGTGAAAAAACATTTTAATGGTGCAATTCAATCAGGTGCAACACCAAAAGAAATAGCATACATTATTGCTCTTACTATCAGAGAAAGTGCAGGAAATGATGATTGCTGGGTGCATGATATTTTAGGAGATACAAGAGAACTATTAAAAACGAATGTGAAATGTTGTGAAAAATAAACATATTAAATTATATGTAAAATGGAATGGAAAAAAGAACTTAAAATTTTTGCATGGATACTGGGCTTTTTCTTATTTGCCTATTTTATGCCTATAGGTGGCGAAAGGTTTAACAATGCATTGTTACAAGCGTTTGAACTTACAAAATGGTACGCTCAAGAGCATGTATTACTTTGTCTTATTCCTGCATTTTTTATTGCCGGAGTAATTGCAGTTTTTGTAAGTCAGGGAGCAGTAATAAAATATTTCGGAGCAAATGCAAAAAAGTGGAAAGCATATCTGATAGCTTCACTATCAGGAACAATACTTGCCGTTTGCAGTTGTACTATTTTACCTTTATTTTCAAGTATTCATAAACGTGGTGCTGGATTAGGTCCAGCTATAACATTTTTATATTCGGGCCCTGCAATAAATATACTTGCAATAATTCTTACTGCACGAATTTTAGGATTTGAACTCGGTATAGCCCGAATTATTGGAGCAGTTATTTTTAGCGTAGTAATCGGTATAATTATGTCTTTAATATATCGTAAAGAAGAAAAACAACGTGCCGAAAAAATGGACTTTCCTGATGTTAAGGAAGAACGTCCGTTATGGCAAACATCCTATCATTTTTTTGTTTTGGTTTTAATTCTTGTATTTGCTAATTGGGGTAAACCCGATACAACCGAAGGTTTTATGTTTTGGCTGTGGGCATATAAATGGCAGATTACTGCATTTTTTGGATTAATGTTTATCTATTCCTTAATAAAAATTCTTAAAATAAGACCTTTATATGTCATACTTGCGTCAATTCCTGTTATAGCAACATCCTTTATTTTTCCTGCACAACCATTAATCCCTTTTGTGATTGCAGTTATCGGATTAACAATTCTTACAATGATTACACCGGGTGAGCCGCAAGATTGGTTAAGGGAAAGTTGGGGATTTACAAAACAAATTATGCCTTTGCTTGCAGCCGGAGTTTTAATAGCAGGTTTATTGCTCGGAACAGTTAACGGTGAAGGTATTATACCAAGTGAATGGGTTTCATCTCTCCTAGGTGGAAATTCCGTCTTTTCAAACTTTTTTGCATCCATTTTCGGAGCGTTTATGTATTTTGCTACTCTTACTGAAATTCCGATAATTCAGGGTTTGCTTAATAACGGTATGGGACAAGGCCCTGCACTTGCCTTACTTCTCGCAGGTCCTGCATTATCATTACCTAATATGTTGGTTATCCGAAGTGTTATCGGAACACAAAAAACTATCGTTTATGTAACTTTAGTTTCTGTAATGGCAACAATAAGCGGATTGATTTATGGTTCAATTGTATAAAAAATTATTCTTCTATACTTTGAGTGGTTATATTTTGCACTTCGGCAAGCTCAGTAGAGCCGTAATAAATTATAGTCATTCATAGTCATTCGGCTTCGCCGTCATTCATGGTCATTTGTTTCGGCTTTGCTCAACACAAGTGGCTCCGCTGTCATTTGTTGTTATTGACTATCTAATGACTATCTAATGACTATTAATGACGATCAATGACTATTAATGACAATAAATTATAACTGTTATAGTATTAGTATATAAATTATCTCAAATTATTACCGAGCAGAGTATAATCATAGTATTATTTCTTTATCTGTATGTTTCGTTGAAAAGTAAATATTTATAATTTATTATACCTTAGAATTACTTATTTTCTGTTCAAAGAATTCCGAGTATCTTACTTATAACTTGCTGTCCATATATTTGTTAATATTTATGTCTCGCATCTTATTCATTATATTTATTTCTTGAAAGAAATGAATTAATAGAAGTCCCCTTAATTTAAAAATATCACTAGTGTCCGCCTAAATGTAAAAATATCAGTTTTTATAATACCTTTGCTCCTGCGAAATTTTAGTAATATTACTTTTAACAATAATAGTAATTCAACAAATATTTTTAAATTTGCAAAAGATTAATAATAAATATTGTAATAAAAATGAAAGAATTAGTGGTTGTAGCTTTTGGAGGTAATGCATTATTAAGAAGTGATCAAAAAGGAACAATTGACGAGCAGGAAGCAAATGTATATAATACTTGTAGTAATCTGCTGGAACTGGTTAAGAAAGATTACAATATAGTGATAGGACATGGTAATGGTCCGCAAGTTGGAAATGTTTTATTACAACATGAAGCAGGGTCTAATATTTTTGGTGTTCCCAAGATGCCAATAGATTTTTGTGTTGCAGAAACACAGGGATCTATTGGTTATATGATAGAACAACAACTTAGAAATGTATTAGAAAAAAATAATATTAAACGCAATATAATAACACTGATAACACAAGTTGTTGTTGATAAAAATGACTCTGCATTTCAAAATCCCACAAAACCTGTTGGTCCTTTTTATACCAAGAAACAAGCAGATGAACTTGCCAAGGAAAATAACTGGGTTTTCAGACAAGACCCAAGAGAAAGAGGATGGCGAAGAGTTGTGGCTTCCCCTAAGCCAATAGATATTAATAACTGGAATATTGTAGAGGAACTTGCCAGAAAGGGAAATATTGTTATAACTGTTGGCGGAGGCGGAATACCTGCTTATCTTAATGATGATAATAAAATGATTGGTATAGATTCGGTTATTGACAAAGACCTTGCCTCTTCACAACTTGCTGTAAAAATAAAATCAGATAAATTTTTTATATTAACTGATGTGCCTAATGTCTGTATAAATTTTCATAAACCTAATGAAAAAAAATTAGATATAATTACTATTTCTGAGGCAAAGCAATATCTTAAACAAGGGCATTTTGCAGAAGGAAGCATGGCTCCTAAGATACGTGCAGCTATTAATTTTGTTGAAAATGGTGGCAAAGAAACGATAATTACTGAAGCAACACAACTATCTAATGATAGCTGTGGAACCAAAATAGTACGTTAATTATAATTATTTAAAATATAAATATTAATAAAATTTAAAAAATCATGGCTTTTAATTTAAAAAACAGAAGTTTTACAAAATTACTGGATTTTTCTCCAAAGGAGATAAAATTTTTATTAGACCTTAGTGTTGATTTAAAAAAAGCAAAATATGCAGGGACAGAACAACCAACATTAAAAGGTAAAAATATTGCTTTAATTTTTGAAAAATCTTCTACACGCACAAGATGTGCATTTGAAGTAGCTGCCTTGGACCAAGGCGCAAATGTTACTTATCTTGGACCAACAGGTTCACAAATGGGTAAAAAAGAAACAATGAAAGATACTGCAAGAGTCCTTGGAAGAATGTATGATGGCATAGAATATCGTGGCTTTGGACAAAAAATTGTTGAAGAACTTGCCGAATTTTCAGGCGTGCCTGTATGGAACGGTTTGACAACAGAATTTCATCCAACACAGGTGCTTGCCGATTTGATGACAATGGCAGAACATTCTGACAAGCCATTAAATAAAATTTCTTTCTGCTATCTTGGTGATGCAAAAAATAATGTAGGCAATTCTTTAATGGTAATTGCATCTAAAATGGGGATGGATTTTAGAGCTGCTTCTCCTAAAAAATGCCAGCCAGATGATAAACTCGTAAAACAATGTAAAGACATTGCAAAAAATACAGGAGCCAGGATAACTATTACTGACAATGTTAAACAAGCTGTTAAAAATTGTGATTTTTTATATACAGATGTATGGGTATCAATGGGAGAGCCAGATTCTGTATGGAAAGAACGTATAAAACTTCTAATACCTTATCAGGTTAATAAAGAAGTAATGCTTATGACAGGTAATGATAATGTTAAATTTTTGCATTGTTTACCTTCTTTTCATAATAGCGAAACACAAATAGGGGAGGAGATTTATAAAAAATATGGCTTGATAAGTATGGAAGTAACGGATGATGTCTTTGAATCAGAAGCATCACTTGTTTTTGATGAGGCAGAAAACAGAGTACATACTATAAAAGCTGTTATGGTCGCAAGTTTAGGAAATTAACAAAAAAAATGGACAATATATATACAAATTTTTATGACCCTTCAGATGAGTTTCAGCAAGAAGAGTCCCGATATTTTTGTTATGAAATTGCAAGAGAATTAATAAGTAAAGCAAAACATAATAATGATTGGTATGAAGATATTAATACAACTAAAGGGGTTTTATTGCTTTTATTTACATGGAATTTTGCAGCAAGAAAAACAAAAAAAATAAATTTTAATAATACAAGGCAACTTATCAAGGATAATAAAAATGCTCTTAAAATTCTTGAAAAATATTCTATTGAAAATGTGAATGAAGAAGCTTGGCATTTGATCAAAAATGTCTTTGAAAAATTTAAAATAGTTTTTGGGCAAACAGGTGCCAGTAAAGCACTCAGTTTGTTAAATCCCAAATTATTTGTTATGTGGGATACAAAAATACGAAAATATTTAAATAAAGAAATAATTCCAGGAATTGATAACGGGGGAAAAACAGAACACTATATAATATTTCTTAAAGGAATTCAAAAAATTATTAGTGATTATAAATTAAAAGAAAAATTACCACCAAATTCAATAGTTGCAAAAAAAATAGATGAATACAATTACATTAAAATAATAAAGAATAAAAAAATTTGAGTCCAGTATAAAAAGTCATTTTGTAACAAGGTTATTGAAGATATTGAAATATTAATATTTATCGGACAATCGCCCGACCGAACCGCAATGAACGCAATAGAGGCGCAAAGGTCGCAAGAATTGATTTATAGTAACTAGCGTGCTTTGCGTAATTTTTTTTGCGTGCCTTGCGGTAAAAAAAATAATTATTATTAGTTTCTAGGGTACACTCAATCTTTAACGGTTTAATTTAACAATAAATACAATAAAAAATGATTAAAATAATAAATGAAATATTTGTTCATTTAGGAGAACAAATTATATCCTTTTCACCGAAATTACTTGTATCAATAATTATCTTTCTTGCTTTTTATGTAGGAGCATTGATTTTTAAAAAAATTGTTGTTAAATTTGGACATAAAGCAGATAAAGATAAAGATAAAATAAAGATTTTTCAATTAATTGGCTCTACACTAAAAGTTGTAATTATTATTATCGGACTTATTACAGCACTAGGCACATTAGGTGTTGATGTAACGGCAATGGTTGCAGGTCTAGGATTAACAGGATTTGCACTGGGATTTGCACTTAAAGATGCCTTATCAAATTTTTTGTCCGGAATACTGATATTATTTTACCATCCGTTTCGTTACGGTGATAAAATAAAAATAGCTGATTGTGAAGGCATAGTTACAGATATAAACCTGCGATATACTCAACTTGATTATGGTGATACAAAATTTCTTATTCCAAATTCCACTTGTTATACTAACTGGATTGCTTTAAGCAAAAAAGATACTAAAAAATTGTCATCTGATAAGAAAAGATTGAAAGATTAAAAATTCCTTTGTTTCTGTAATTTACAGCTATTTTTTTCCAACTATTTCATATAGATTATTATAAGATTCTATTGCTTTGTTGATAGAAAAATATTTTATTGCTGTCTCTCTTATCTTTTCATGAGAAATTGATAGTAATGATTCTATATTATCAATAGCTTTATCATATTCATCATTATTTAGTTTGTTAATAACAATACCTGTTTTAGTATCATTGATAATTTTGTCAGTATCTCCGATTCCTGTATTACAGATTATTGGTATTCCCATACTCATAATTTCTCCCATTTTAGTTGGTGAAGATGCTTTTTTTGAAAAAACAGGTTTAATAAAAAAAATAGAAATTTTACTTAAACTAAGCAAAACAGGAACCTCTTTGCGTCTTGCCTGAGTGATAATGATTTTATTATCAGGGATATTATATTTTTTTAATAAATTGAGGATTAATTTTTTAGGTTCTTTTGTTATGAACAGAAGTTTGGCATTATGATATTTTAGAGTAATTTGTTTAAAAAATTTCAGCATTTGTTCAGGCATATACCATGTGCTTAAAGAACCGAGATAAGAGATGACAAAGTCCTTTTCGTTTATGTCAAATATTTTTTTATAATATGCTTTTTTTTGAATATTAACATTTTGTTCAGAAAACAGAACTGTATCTACACAGCAAGGTATAACTTTGACAGGAACAGGTTGATTAGAAATATCTTTTCTTTTAAGGATTTCATTTTTTGCATTTTGTGTCAAACTTATCACATAGTCGGCTTGAGAGAGGAATTTTTTTTCTTTTTGCTTAAAAAAAGTATAAATGATTTTAAATACAGGATTTTTTATGTTCCATAAGTTGCTCTCTATCCTTTCATCTGGCCAGAAGCCACGCATATCAAAAACAAATTTTATGTTTAATTTTTTTTTTAGATATAAGCCAATAAGAGCCGGGATATAACTGCGACAATGGACTATTTCTATTTGATGCAGATTATTTAATTTTAAAATTTTACTTTTTATTTTTTTTATATTATATATTGTTGAGAGTATAGGTGGCTTTAAAGTATATATGACAGGATACCAATCTATTTTGCTGGTTTTTAGTATGTTTTTTGTTTCATTATTATCCTGATATAGTTTATCTTTTTTTTCGCAGCTTATAAGAGTTATTGTATGCTCTTTTGAGAGTCCTATAAGATAAGGCATCACTTGTGATTGTCCAAGCTGGTCTGTCAGACCATCATAAGAGATATATAAAATGTTCATAAAGTTATTAACAAATTTATCAGGTTAAGTCCGAAATAATTTTGGTTACAGGAAAGACAAAAGTTCAAAGTTCTAAATTCACAATTTCCAGTTTTAATCAGTCCTCCTACCCTACTTTTCTAAGATTTTTTTTTAATTTTTAATTTCAAGTTTCAAATCTCAATTCTTTTTACTTGTGTCTTGTGTCCTGTGTCCTGTGTCTTATGTCTTGTATCTTGTATCCTCTATCTTGTGTCTTGTGTCTTGTGTCCTGTGTCCTGTGTCTTGTGTCTTGTGTCTTATGTCTTGTGTCTTATGTCTTGTATCTTGTATCCTCTATCTTGTGTCTTGTATCTTGTGTCTTGATACTTTTGTCTTTTGTCTTGAAAACAGCCATTCCCTTCAGTCGGACGCCTGACCGATGTGTGTCAAAAATTTGTGCTGAACAACGTCGTCCTAAACTTGTTTCAGGACTGTTTCAGTATTAACTCAAAACTGTTTTTGGTTAAGGATGTTTTATTTTATATATTTTTTTGCAAAAATACAAAATTTAAATAAATTATCGTATTATTGTTACTGTTCCATGGTCGTGATAATTTGAGTTATTATCAGGCAATTTTAAAATATAATAATAAACACCGTCAGGACAATTTTTTCCATCCCAGTCATTTTGATAATTACTTTTTTCATAAACCAGGTTTCCCCAGCGATTAAATATCATAAGATGATTGTTTTTGAGTTTTTCTATATTGGTAATATAAAAATAATCATTTCTCCCATCATTATTAGGAGTAAAGACATTTGGTATTGTTAAATTTACTATCTCAATTTGTTTTATGATAGTATCAAAACATGTATTATTATAATTTGAGACAATAAGTAATACGTCGTAAATTCCTTCGCTATTATAAGTATGTGAGGGATTTTGCTCTGTTGATGTATTATTTGCACCGGATTCAGGGTCTCCAAAGTTCCAGTTCCAGTTATTAGCGCTAGATGATTGGTCTGTAAACGAGATAATGGGATTTTGTGTTAAAGCAACTTCCGGATATGCATAGAAATTTGCATCTGGTTGAGGATAGACAGTTATCATGCCCTGATAAGTATATGTTTCTGTACATCCATCTGTTGTTGTTACAGAAAGAGTAACATCATAAATTCCATCATTATTATAAAAGTGTGAGGGATTTTGTATTGTTGATGTATTAGAACTTGACCCTGTATCTCCAAAATCCCATAACCAGCTGGTAATAGATGAGTCCGAGGTGGAATTATCTGTAAAAGTAACCCAGAGAGGTTCACAATCACTATAAGGATAGGCTGTAAATTCAATATTTGGTGAAGGGAATACAGATATTACTACTGTTGCTGTATCTGTACAGTTATTTGTATCAGTAACGATAACTGAATAATTGCCGGTTTGAGATACGGTAATTGTCTGAGTTGTATCTCCTGTATTCCATTCATAAGTAGATCCGAAATTTTCAGCATCTAAAATTATGCTATTACTAGAGCAAATGGCTGTATCATTGATGAGATTAACAACTGGTGAAGGTGGTTCATTAATATCTATACAAATTGAATTAGAACCATTTGCATCAGTAACTGTAACACAGTGTTGTCCTGCACAAAGGCCTATTGCGGTTTGTCCAATTTGTCCATTATCCCAGAGATATGTATAGGGTGGTGTTCCTGTAAGGACAGATACAGTTGCTTCTCCATCACATGTAAACACAACAGGGTCAGCACAAGTGCTATTACATGTGCCATAAGTAGGAGCTGCAGTAGTTCCTACATCCCAGTTACTACCATCTGGAATCCTTCTGAATGTTTGCCCGGAAACAGGAGTACTACCTATATAAGTTATATTTGTAATATTATCTCCTTTTGCCAGTATGCCTGTAAAAGAACAATTACCCGGATTACAGGGATTGCAATCCATATCAGCCTGAGAGTTCCAGTTAATAGCATCCTGAACAACACCATTTTCATCATAAAAAGCAAACCAGCCACCGGCATTTGGGAACCAAAGCCTGTCCCCTCCACTAAGACATACCCTGTCAGGATAGTCCTCAACAACAACTTCAACTGTATTTCCTCCATTTGACACAAGCAGATTAGAAGGAACATTTGGTGCATTTATTCCTCTGACAACACAAAAACCTAATGGTGGAACAATAGTTCCCATAGGAAGAGCAAATCCTGCACCATACTTATATCCTCCATCTTCAGCACAATTACCCAGAAAATAACAAGAAATATCCACTGAATTACACTCATCCGGGTTATATAATTCAATCCATTCTCCTTTGCATTCTTCTACTCCACCCCAAATGCCAAATATACAACCATCATTATTATTAGGCATAAGCATTACTTCATTAATTAAAATTGTGGGACCTTCATAGTTACACGGTGAACCTCCACAAATAGTATTGTCCTGATAATCAATAATTTCAAGTGTTAAACTTTGTGCAGATAATTTATTTGTTAAAACAAAAGATATAAAAAATATCAGAACTAATTTATGAAATAAAAATTTCTTATTTTTTTTCTGAAATAAAATCATATTATTTTTTTTAATTTTGGACAAATAACAATAATTATACTTTGAGTGGTTATATTTTGCGTAATATAATTTGTCTGCCCCGTGAACTAAGCGAAGCGATTTCACGCTTGCCCCGTAGGTAGAGCGAAGCGATATCCTTTGGGGAACACCTTTAAAATAAAATAAAGATGTGAGTAAATTTGTCAGGCATTCGTCAGTAGCCGAATCAGGAATTCTATGGTTAAAAAAAATAATTTAAACAATTTTTATTAACATTTTT